>JAGLWJ010000358.1 GCA_023133475.1 Phycisphaerae bacterium
TGTGCTTGTTTTGGCATGTGGCGCCTTTGCGGGGCCAACAAGCACCTCGATGGCAGTAGACGCCACTTTTGACGCCGCTAAAGTTGCGCCGCAGAAGGACGCCCCGCCAAAACCGGTCACCCCGGATGACTTCGTAGCCGACCAAAAGACGGGCTCCGACAAGGACACCAAGCCCAAGACGGAAGGTGGGCAGCCGAAACTGGTCTACGAAGCCCAAATCGTCACCTTGGAGCCCTCCTGGGCAGGCAAACCGCTCCAACCAACTTGGGTGATCAAGAACGAGGGTGATGCCGATCTGACCATCAAAGTGCGCGGTGGGTGAGGGACCAAAATCAACGGTCGGTCCGACCGCACGATCAAGCCCGGGGATTCCGAGAAGATCACCGCCACCATCAACTCGAAGAATCTGGCGGGAGACATCACCAAAAAAATCACCTTGACCAGCAACGACCCCAAGCACAAAAAAGAGAAACTCACCTGCAAGGCACGGGTGCTGGTGCCTTTCAAGAGAAGCCCGCGAAACGTCAACTTCCGCGAGGTGGACCCCGACACCACCCCCATACCACAGAAGGTCAGCATCACACGCGGCGATGGTGCCCCGTTGCAGTTGGAGATAGTGCGCACCGGGCAGAAGGGGATCGTGGCTGAACTCAAGGAAATCAAGCCCGGCGAGCGCTACGAATTGTTGGTGGGGCTGACACCGCCGCTTAAGTCTGGAAGGCTGCGGAGTTGGGTCCGGATCAAGACCGGAATCGAGGAGGTTCCAGAGACGACCATCGGGATTTACGCTCAGATTCCCAGCGGATGGTCCGATTCCGACGGCAAGGCGGAACCGGTTATCAAAACTACAAAACGGGCGCAACCGATAATTCTCCCGGTCAACAAATAGGTTAGTAGGGTGGGTGGAGCTTCGCGGAGCGAAGCGCAACCCACCGCACCGACTAGGAACTCAATGGTGGGTTCCCCTTTTCCGGGTTAGTCTGTGTCGGGGAGCATGGTCCTGCGGATGTATTGGCAGTAAACCGCCCCGATGGGGTTATGGGCCAAAACGCGATCCTTGGCAATCAGTGTGGTCACCGGGGCGTGTGAGACGATGCTGAAAATGGCGTCGTGCCCGACGCAAAGCCCACAAAGGATGTTAAGCTCTGTCTTTGCAGCGTTGAGCAGGGTTGCTTGGCCGGCAGGATTGCACATGATCTCCGGATCTTTGCCCGGGTCGATCTGTTCGAGTTCGAAGGTCGCTTTGGGAATGCCGCACAGCTTGCAGCAAACCGAAGCGACCTCGAACTCGCAGCCGAGAATATCTGCGATAATTTCAGCTTCAGCCGCCAGCCCGACGCAGAATGCCAATCCCAGTTTGCGGTAGCCCAGTTCCTCGGCAAAAAGCATGATCTCGCGGATGCGGGGTTCCCGGCAGTAGTGGCGAGCTTCGACGGCTGAGGCGGCTTCGTGCAACCGGGCGATTTGGCGGTCTGCGTAGAGCGTCCGGTGGGCCTCAGCGTTGGAAAAGCAGTCTTTCCCGGCATGACATTCCCGGGTTCGGCATGAAGCACAGCGAGGCGTGGGTCCGCAGCTCATTGCATTGCTCCTTCTATTGTGAGAACGGGCGTTTTCCCGGTTGTAGGGTGGGTGGAGCTTCGCGTAGCGAAGCGGAACCCACCATCGAGTTCCGAGTTCGATCTCCAACGTCCAGCAAATGCGGTGGGTTGCGCCTCGCTACGCGAGACTTCACCCACCCTACATCCGTGAGAAATGCGGGCTAGCGTCTCCACCAGGCTAACGGGAGACGAATCAAATTGCGGATAGTGCGGTAGCAGCGGTAGCGCCACAGGCGTTTGGCAAGTTGCTGCAAGGACTGGTCGTCCGAGTCCAACTCCAACCCGCGAGCGATTATGGCGCGGGCCTGGGGCCATCGGCCTAACTCGATATAGGCGATGGCGGCTTTGTAGATGGCCAACCCGTAGTCGGGTTTCAACTCGATCGCACGTAGACAGTGCTTTAGACCAAGCTCGTAATTGCCCAAAAGAAACTCGCAAACCGCCAGATTGTGGTGGGCGTGAGGGGAATGCGCATCGACGGCCAACATCCGCGTGAAAACATCAACCGCCTGCTCCGAACGTCCAAGATGGAGCAGGCAACTCCCCAGGAACATCAACGCGCTTTCATTTTCGGGATTGTGCTCGACCGCCGATTCGAGGTGTTTGCGAGCCGGCTCATATTGCCCCAACGCCAGGTATGCTTCACCCAACCGCTCGTCCAGATGCGGGGAAGCGGGTTCAGCCTCCTCCAAAGCCAAAAGCTGGTTGAGTGCCGCCTGGGCGTCACCGGTGCGCAAGAGCACGTCGGCCAACGCCGAAGCCGCCCCAACGTGATTGGGGTCAAGCTCCAGAACCTGCCGGAGACGGCTGACGGCGCCGGGCAGGTCGTCCGCCTCGACAGCCAATTCGCCCATCTCCACCAGCAACTCGATATTGCCGGGGTCGTCACGCAACTCCGCCAGATAACACTCGCGGGCACGCTGCAACTCGCCCTTCATCCGATGAGCCCGGGCAATGTGCTGATGCACCCCAGGGTAATTCGCGTCGATATCCAGCACCCGCTTCCAACAGTAAATCGCGTGCTCGTACTTGCCCCGCACAGCCAGCGAGATGCCCATGTGAAAGAAACAATCCGGGCAATCGTCCCGGATTTGCTGAGCAAGATAAAACATCTCCTCAGCCCGGTCGTGCTCCCCCAACTCGCTGTAGCTAAGGATGCGATGGCAGTAGGCGGCTTCGCAGTCCGGGTCAAGAACCGCCACCCGCTCGAAAACCGTCAACGCTCTACCGTGCCGACCCGCCCGCGTCAGGTCAATCCCCAACGCCACCAGCAGATCGATGTCATCCGGTTGAAGCTCCAAGGCCGACTCATATGCCTTGATCGCCTCCTCGATGCGATCGAGATTGTCCAGCAGAAAACCACGATAGGCCAACCACGATGGGTTAGTCGGATTGATCTCCAGGGCAGCATCAATCTCGTCCAG
Source organism: Phycisphaerae bacterium (assembly GCA_023133475.1). GTDB lineage: Bacteria > Planctomycetota > Phycisphaerae > UBA1845 > UBA1845 > JAAEQG01. The sequence goes on from JAGLWJ010000358.1 coordinate 3,023, forward strand.
CGCCTCATCCCAGCGCTGAGACTCAAAGAGCTGTTGTGATCGCTCGGCCCGCTGTTCTGCGTCATACCAATCGTTCATGGGCGATCTCGCCTCACGAAGCACTCGGTTCCTATTCTAACCCACTCCATTCTATTACCCTTATCGGACAGGGACAACCACCCCACCAATCTTGACGGCATCGGGTGCATTTTTCTCGGTGGCGGGTGGCCCATGGCTTTAGCCGTGGGGGACACGAATCCAAACGCCCATGCCGCT
>JAGLWJ010000359.1 GCA_023133475.1 Phycisphaerae bacterium
CCCACCGCTAAAGCGATGGGCCACCCGCCGCTCCCTTACGGTCGCGCGCTACAAGGTTTATCGACAGCCCATAAAAGCCCCCTGAAACCCGCCGAAGTCCTGCAAATCCACATCGCCGTCCTCGTCGAAGTCGAACACCGAGGCGGGAACCAGACAAGAGGCTGGGACCGACACATCGGGGCCGGCCATGCAATCCGGGAACAACGCGAAGTCGCCCAGGTCCACATCGCCATCACCGTCAGCATCGCCTGGAACAACCGTGCAGCCTATGCCGATTACCAGGAAGGCGTCAAGGCCTGCTTCCACGATGCTTTGGGAATCGGCGTCGTTGGCGGTGAACCGCATTTTCATGGTCGAGGTCAGTGCGACACCGGCAGCGTCCAGGGCGGACTGGTCTATCTCATGGTGACGCCAGTTTAACCCGCCGTCGCTATCGTGTCGGGCAATCTCCGTCCACGTGCCCACCCCACCGTTGTTATTGATCTCCACCAGCAAGCGGTCATCCCCGTCGGAATTGGTCAGTCGCAGGAAATAGTCATAGCTGATAAGCACGTTGCCATGCGACATATCCAGCGTCGGCGAAGTCAACTGCACCGCCCCATCATCTACGTCGGAGTTGCCTATCGTGTTCTGGGTCAGGTAACATTGGCTGCTACCGTCGGAATCTGAGGCTGGATCGTATTCCCAGTTGTCATCATCGACCGGCACACCGCGCTCCCACTGGCCGGACGTGGCACCGAGGTTCTCAGGTGCCCAATAGTTCTCGGTCTCAAAGTTGTCCGCGAACAAGACCACGATCCCCGTCACGGCGGCAGTGTGAATGTCGGCTGGGGCTGCCAAGGGCGAAGTGGCTGTGCCGCCGCCGCTGCCATCGGCGTTAAAGTAATACTCCACCGTGCTGTTGCAAGGACCCGCCGGGATGGCGGCCTCGAAATCCTCCCCGCCCAACGATGTAAGCGGCACTGAGACAAAAGAACCCGCGGGGTTGAAGCGATAATGGAGCATACCCGATCCGGGAACGTAGTCTTCGCCGGCATCGGAGATGGTCACCGCGATGGTCGTGGGTTCGCCGGCAGCGATACAACTCGGCAAACCATCCGGGAAGCCGAATCGCAACGCCACGGCGAAATACTCAGCCAACACGCAGACAGCCTCGAAATTCTCCTCACCGGTGGGGATAATCTCATTGGGCGGCAACTGGAAACCGATCCACCATTCATCGGCGTGCGGGCGCAACTCGAAGGTCCACGAGTAAATCTCACCTTCGGCGTAGACCCAATCCGCGCAACAACCGCCAGCCAGGTACAACGCCGATGCCGGCTGCGACGTGTAGGTCTTGCCGTGCGTGTCGAAGATAGCGTCAGCCATATCCTGCCCCAGCCCGCTCAGTAACGACAAATCAGGCTCAGGAGGGTCGATGTAGTCGTATCCGTAGGGGCGCAAGACCAGTTGCGAGTAGCTGTGGAAGTCGATGTGGGCACGGATTTCCGGATGGGCGAGGAGATAGTCGCGCATCACTTGGGTCTCGGGTTCGGAGAAGGGTGCGGTGCCGCGATAGGTGTCGCTGCTGGTATCGCCGCTGGAACCTGTGCCGCCCCAACCGGTCTCCCAGTTGCGGTTCCAATCGACGCCATAGGTGCCGTCGCCGTTATCGCGCCGGGTCTTGCGCCACAGACGATGGCCATTCCCCCACGAGTAGACATACCCATCGGGGTTGATTACCGGAGCCACATAAAACGTCAACTTGTCAAGCAGAAATTGAATATCGGGCTCGGTGTCGTACTCCAGCAGCAATCGGTCCACGATGTACAGAACGGTCATAGGCCCTATCCACTCGCGAGAGTGCTGCATGGTGTCGAAGCATAGGGCAGGTTTGCCCGGGCCACCCACCGGGCTGGTGATGGTCAGGCCATAGATGGGGCGCCCCTCGAAACTGGTCCCAATCTGGTACTTGCTGATCAGGTTGGGGTACTCGACCACCAGGTCGTCAAGGAACTGGTTGATCTGATCGTTGGTTTTGTACTCGGTGAACCAGGCTGGATCGCGTGTGTCAACCGAGCGGGCCTGGGACAGACGCTTGCGCTCGGCATCGATGCTCTCTTGCAGGTTTTCCTGCCCGATCTCGAAGCTCAGCCCGCTGTTTTGCAGCTCCTCCATTCGCTCCGGCGGGATACGAGCGACGAGCGGCCTGATGCCCACCGGATCGCTCCAAATGTCCGGGCTGATGCTTTGCAGGAATTCCAGGTCTGCCTGGGTCTTGATCTCCACACGGACCACCTTGTGCCCGGTGTAGTCGCCCGCTTCGCCGAACACGAATGCGACCGGCATCAACAGAACCACAATAGAAACGATAGTTAGCCTACTTGGTTGCTTCATGGGCATAGCCCTCCTGTAACTCGGCACAACCGTTGCATCCAGTTAAGATTATGCCAAAAAAACACACCGTATCCAAGTAAACATTTAGGAAACCAGCACGTAGGGTGGGTGGAACCTCGCGGAGCGAGGTGGAACCCACCAACCAGCGTGGTGGGTTCCGCTTCGCTCCGCGAAGCTCCACCCACCCTACAGCTTAAGCCACGAAGGCGGGTAGAACCCGCCCTACAACTGTGGACTTGTCGCCGCTAAACACCACGGTGGCGTTGCGAGTGTCCACATTCTCCATTCTCAATTCTCCATTCTCAATTCTCAATTCTCCATTTCCTCCATGTTGAATTATCCGAGCTAATCGGTATCGGAGGTGGGACCCGAAGTAATCGGGCCTGTACCCTCTATTTTCGCTTGGTTTTCCTTCTGCTTCCGGCAGCTTTCATCGGCATGGTCCCAGTCACCTGCCATGCTTGCCAGATACTCGACATCTTTCAAAACCTCTATCAACTCACGGCGCGTGCGATTCAACGCGAAGACCAACTCCTGCTCACGCACAAGCCGCACTTCGTTGGTCTCACGCAACTGCTTGTCAACAATCTCCTTGTGCAGGAGAGTTCTCGCATCGAAGTTCATCCGGATGGCAACGGCAAAGCCAATAATCAACACGATCAGCCCCAGCATCGCCAACGCCTCACGGTACAGATGCATCCACTTGTGCAGACGATACCAACGCTGGTGGGCTTTGGCTTGCACCAGTCGGCCATGCTTATAGCTCTCCAGGTCTTCGTGCAACGCGAGGGCGGTCTGGTAGCGTCGATCTCGATCGGTTTGAATCGCCCGCATGGTTATGGCATCCAGTTCGCTCGGAACCTTCGGGTTCACCGTTCGCGGGGATGGTGGTTCCTCGCGGACCACATCGAGCGTGGGTTTTTCGGACGGGGCAAGATGAGTCCCCTTGGCCCGCCGGCCTACCAGCACTTCATAGATCAACAAGCCCAGCCCATACACATCCGCCCGAACATCCAAATCGTCGCGGTTATCGATCTGCTCGGGGGCCATGTAGAGCGGCGTCCCCGCCACCACTACCGGTTTACCCGGCGGTTCGGAATAGTCCGCTCCCATCAGGCGGGCCAACCCGAAGTCCATCACGATCGGCTCGCCGGCGGCATCCACACGCACGTTGGTGGGCTTGAGGTCCAGGTGCATCACCCCGCGTCGATGTGCGTGGCTGACCGCGTCGCAAATTTTGATGACCAGCCCGACCTTCTCGGCAAACGTGAGGGGGGTTTCTTTGATGTACTCGTCCAGAGTCCAACCCTCGATCCAGGGCATCACGTAGTAGGCGTGGCCTTTGATCTCACCGTCGGAACGAATGGTTATAACGTTGGGGTGTCGCAAGCGGGCCAGCGACTTGATCTCGCGGGCAAACCGCCCGCTTTCGCCCTCGTTGAGCGGGGAGTTGTGGAACACCTTGACCGCGACTTCCTCCTGGCTGGCTTCATAGGTGCCGCGGTAGACCCTGGCTTGCCCGCCCTCGATGTAGCCGGGGCGCAGTTTGAATCCGGGAATATCGAGTCGCTCGGGCAACTCATCGCCCATCGCCCACCCCGGCCCGCGGTCGGCCCCCTTGCTGTCTCCGCGCAGGGCGCACTGGATACCATCAGCCACCTGCTCGTCCAACTCGAAACGTTTCCACAGATCATGGCATAGGGGGCAGCCGGCAACATGTCGTAAAACCGTGACACTCCGCTCGGCAGACAACTCCTGCCGAAAGGCCATGAACATGTCCACCTCCGCGACACATCCGACACCCATGCCTATTTCTCCCAACTCGAGATGAACCGGGGTCCAACCGCCAAAAACCACTGAGCCACCGCCCTACGCCGATTGTAGACCGCCGAAACACTCATTCCCAACCGCTGAGCCACCTGGGCGATAGGGCGTTTGTGCACCTCGACCAGAAAATAGCAACGCAGATCGCGGTGGCTGAAGAATTGAAGGGCGTGGCGGATCAAGGCTGACAGTCGCGCCCGCACCCAGATTTCGTCGAACCGTTGATCGACCTGGCGCACCGCATCCTCGGCTGTGGGGTCTTCGCAGGATTCCCAGAACATTGTTTTGACCTGAACCGAATCGCTGTCGCGGCGCACCTTGCGCCAATGCTCGCGTAGCACGTTTTTGGCGATCCCGCCTATCCAGTCGCGCAGACGCCCTTTCTCGCGGTGGTAAGAACCGGCACGCAGCCCGTGGATCGCCTTTTGGATGGTATTCTGAGTCATGTCCCGGGCGGGTTCACTGCCGGCTCCGAGGCTTGCGAAAAACCGCCTGAGCATGGGCGAGTATCGGCTGTCGAATATCTCCCAGGCCTGCTTATCCTCAAGCTCGGGCAATCGCGTTAGAAGTGCCGATACGGTCGTAAACATTGCTATTGACAAAAAAAAGCGAAAAAATTTGTAGTTCCCGACACGTTTCGACAATTCATTAGTGTCGCCGAGGAAACCAATGCCTCGCCGACCTGATTCGCCGTCAGTTTATTATAGATTGGCTCCACGTGGAAGTACAACGTGAAATCGAGGCGGCGAACCGGAGTGGTTTTTGAAATCAACTATAGCGAGTCTCTTTGCCCGGCAAGTGGGGAACTTGCGAGGGGAGCCTAAAGAGACAAGCACCGGTTTGCGGCTGATTGCCTGCGTCATCGCATTGCAACCGGCGCCGGAGGTCAAAGGCCTGACGATCGTTGCGACGGTCCAGGCCGAAAGGAGGTGTACAATCGTAAGATGCTTCAAGGAGCTTGAAGCGTTACGAGAGTAGCTAATAGCGATGAATACCACACATTGGGGATGCACCATGTGAATTGGAACTTGGTGTATCCCCAATCTTATTTCACGCCGGGCACGAGTTTGTAGGGCGGGTTCCACCCGCCTTACCCATATCGCGCGGCGGGTAAAACCCGCCCTACGTTGCTTTCATGAGTCGATTGCCTCCGGAAACCACTCCGCCAGCAATTGTCGAAACTTCAAAAATGCCGGATCGGTGCAGCCTTTGAGGCTGACACTCTTCGCCAATCCCTCGTATAGTGCCGACGAGCGCGGCTTACGCACCCGGCGCAACACGCGCTCTACGGCAGCCTTAGGATCTTCGGGCTTGCTTCTCCCTTTTAACCACATTTCTTCAGTGCGCAGCCACGTTCGGAGATTTGGGCATCTGCCTTCCCAGCCCAGACAACGATCCACATGTGGCGAGTCACTCCAGACCCACACCTCAAGTTCGGGGTCAAGGACTATGGTTCTCCCCCGATCGCCCCAACCCGATGAAGCCAAGCGCATCGTCACAAGCTTTTCCAACGATTCTCTCGTCTCCTGTTCCTGCCCGCTGCCGACACGGTCGAACAGGATCAGGCCATGAGCGCACCTCCCAGCCATCGGTCTTAGGAAGTCATGGCCGCGGTGGAAGCATCCGGGATCGCGCTCCACATGCACATATACCTCGAATCGAAACTGTCGCAGGGCCAACGCCTGTCGTCGAGAGAGCAGGCCGCGCACTGTTGCTTCCATGTTCTTGTCAGGGACAAGCAAAACCAAATCCAATTCCCAGTCACTCATCCGAGCACCCCTCCTGCGAAGAGAACGCCCAAGTTCGTTTCTCCTCTCCAATCACGAAGGGCCGGATGCTCTGTGCCACGGATAATATCCACAGCCCCACTCTCTACTTTCGAGAAGCAGAGAACCTGCGAGGGCTCAGCCACGCTCAAAATCACGGGCGAATGTGTGGCCAGAAGAATCTGCGCGCCGTACACCGACGAAAGCGATTGGAACATTGTCTCCACGGCTCGCGGATGGATGCCGTTCTCCGGTTCCTCGATAAGGTAAACCCCCTCCAGCTCAGGCAAGTAAGCCGTCAACGTGAGGGCCAGCAATCGCAAGGTGCCGTCCGAGGCCGTCCACGACGGCACCTCAAGATTATCGTGGTAGCAAACCACCAGGTAACGATGCCGATCCTCCGGGCGTTCGATGGTTCGGATGTCCACGACGTCTGGCAGAGCGGTCTGAACATGGGCCACCCACTCCTTGTACCGCTCCTGGTGTTCCTTCCTTAGCGACTCCACCACCCATGGCAAGTTGGAGCCGTCGGCACGGAATCGCTTCGGTTGCCCCGGTGGGCTGGGCTTGCGCATCAAAACGCTGTTGAGCACCAGCCTCTGCACACCGTCCATCAGGATACCTTTGAGCCATGTTGCAACCGGGAACTTTGATTCGTCTTCTGGAAGATTGCCCAATGCCGACTTTCTAGGACCCAGCTTGAAAGCATGATCCCATCCCTTGCCCGTTTCGTCGTAGAAGTTGTCGTTACCACCAGCCACCTTGTTTACAACGGTCTTGACCCTTTTGATGCCTTTTGAACTGATTAGCGTCGCGGGTGGATCAGGCTCCATCGGGAATAGCATTCGCTGACTGGTCTTCGAGCCCTTGCGGTGTTCTCTCAAGACCACTTTCTCCGCCAGAATAGACAGCTCCGTCGTGTCGCCCTCAAACCCGATAGCCACCTCGTAGCGCACTAACGCATAAGTGGGCTTTTCAAGCTTCTTACGACGCTCCTCGGGAATCTCCAGCTCGATGGCTAACTCAAATCGCTTCCCTGTACGTCGCCAGATTAAATCCTGAAAGTTCTGTGTACGTTCATCGATTGCTCGATCCAGCCCCCCTGAAACGAGGTCGCCCAGAAAAGCCACCACATCGAGAAACGTCGTCTTTCCACTTGCGTTCGGGCCGACCAGAACGTGGAAGTCGTCCAGCTTCGTACTTACATGCCGCAGACAACGATAACCAAGGGCTTCGATACGACGTATCATCCGACATTCTCCTGTATCGCGCGGCGAGTCTCACCCTAATACTGTTGACTTAAGCGGACAGAGTGCTGAGCAACACGGCTTGAGTGGAAGAAGGCGGGTGGAACCCGCCCTACCCCTCCCACCCAAAATCCCCGGAGGGGGCGACAGATCGTCAACGGAGTTCGAGCAAAGCCGCCTCCAACTGCTCCTTGCGGGCCTGAAACTCGGCAAGCCGGCGACGCTCAGCCTCCACTACCTCAGACTTGGCGTGCTTGACGAAACGCTCGTTGGACAGCTTGCTCTGCTTGCCCTGGATGAGTTTGTCTGTCTGAGCCAGTTCCTTGGTTATGCGGCTGCGTTCCTGCTCGTCGTTGCTGATGTTGTGCACGTAAATTTGCAACCCGCCGATGACCGCCGATGCGGAATTGGCAGGGCGGCCTGTCTCCGCAACGATCCGCAAATCCTCGACGTTGCCCATTTCCTCGATGATGTGGGCGTGGTGGGCCAGCAAATCGATGTGACTCGCCGGAGCCCGGACCGTCACCTTGACCGGCTGCTTGGGCGAAACCTTGTGCGAGTTGCGCATCTCCCGGACCCCACGGGTCACCGACTGGATGTCCGCGAACAGCTCGAGAATCGCCGGATCGGTCAAACCAGGCCAACCCTGCTGGGGGGGAGACTCCGCCACAATCAACAACTCAGAACTACTCGGCTCAGCCACCCCCGGCAGCCCACGCCGTGGTGCCAGGGCGTTAAGCTGCTGCCACAAACGCTCGGTGATAAACGGCATGGCAGGGTGCAGCAAACGCAGAATCTGGTCCAGGCAGAAAGCCAACACCTGCTTGGCCTGACCTCCCTGCTGACCTCCGGACATCCGCGGCTTGGTCAGCTCGATGTACCAGTCGCAAAGCGAATCCCAGAAAAAATCCCGCAAATACTTGATCGAAGCGGAGTAGCGATACTCGTTCAAAGCCTCCTGCGAGTCAACGATGGCCTGATTCAGACGTGCCAGAATCCAACGATCCTCCGGGGGTAACGTGGCAATCTCCAGAGGCTCGCATCCGACACCCTCCAGGTTCAGGAAGGCGAAGCGGGCGGCGTTCCAGAGCTTGTTGCAGAAGTTACGCCCAACCTCGAACTTGTCGGAGACCATCAACGCCCGCCCATGTTGCTCGATGGTGGTATCGTCGGCCCATTGGGTGGCGAACGTCTTGCCGCAATCCCTGCACTTGAGCGTCTTGGCGGTCATGTTCGAGGCGGTCTGCGGGGTCAGGCTATGGCAATGCGGGCAGCGATACTCGACCGGCATACGGACGTCCTGGATCCCGGTGGTCATGTCCACCAGGGCATAGCGTAGGGCGTCGGCCCCGTAAACCTCGATGATGTCCAGCGGGTCCACGCCGTTGCCCTTGGACTTGCTCATGCCCTCGCCACGGCCGTCGAGAATCTTCGCGTGGATGTACACGTGCGGGAAGGGAACCTTGCCAATGCAGTACAGCCCCGAAAGCACCATCCGCGCCACCCACAGCGTGATGATGTCACGCGAGGTGATCAGCACATTGCTGGGGTAGTAATAGCGCAGGCCGTCCTCCCAGCCGGGCCAGTTCATGGTGCTGAACGGCCAAAGCTGCGAACTGAACCAGGTATCGAGAACGTCGGGGTCTTGTTCGAGTTGGTGGCCGTCGATGGCATCGGCGGGCAGGTCCTCGGTCTCGGCGCAGATAAGCCACTGCTGTTTTTGCTCGTCATAGTGATAGACGATGTCGTCACGGCCTTTGAAAGCAGCCTTGATGTCCTCCTCCGTGGCGGTTTTGCAGTGCCAGATGGGAATCCGGTGTCCCCACCAGAGTTGGCGGCTTATGCACCACTCGCGTTTTTCGCCGAGCCAGTCGAGATAGGTCTTGGCATATCGCTCGGGGAAGATTTTGACACGCCCGTCGGTCACCGCGTCCATGGCAGCCTGAGCCAGACCGGTAGTCTTGGACCCATCCCCAAGCGTGACGCCCTCAGCCCTGTCGCCCATGTCCAGGAACCACTGGTCGGACAGGTACGGTTCGATCCGTTTCTTGCTGCGGTCGCTGTGCCCGACGTCCATCTCGTGATCTTCGACCTTTTCGAGCAGCCCCGCCGCTTCCAGGTCAGCCACCACCTTGTCACGGCCCTGCCCGGTGAAATTCAAGTCGGCATACTTGTCACTGTGCGGATTGACCGTGCCGTCAGGCTCGACGATTGGGGCAACCTTGCCGTCAGAGGTCAGGACATTGACCATGGGCAGGCTGTGCCGTCGCCCGACGTCGTAGTCATTGGGGTCGTGGGCGGGGGTGATCTTGACGCAACCGCTGCCCTTGGTAGGGTCGGCCCACTCGTCGTGGACCAGTGGGATGGGTCGCTGGACCAGCGGCAGCATCACTTTGCGCCCCACCGCCGCCATCTCCCGAAGCCTGAGTAGACCTGCCAGATGGATGTCCCTGCGCTCCTGGAGCAGTTCCAACTGTTTGCCGATTTCCTGGGTTTCTTTGGCTGAGGCGGTATCGAGCTTGCCGCGTAGTTCTTTCTCGCGTTTGTTCAGGAAGCCTTCGGGATCGGGATGCACCGCCACCGCCGTGTCGCCGAGCATGGTTTCCGGGCGGGTGGTGGCGATGTGCACGTGTTCCGGTTCGCCCGCTTGCGGGTCGATCACCGGGTACTTGAAGTGCCAGAAGTGACCCTTGACAGCCTCGTGATAGACCTCATCGTCAGCCACCGCCGTCTGAAGCTGCGTGTCCCAGTTGACCAGCCGTTTGCCGCGGAAAATCAACCCGTCCTTGAAGAGACGGAAGAACATGGCCCGCACGGCACGGGCCAACCCCTCATCCAGCGTAAAGCGGGTCCGTCGCCAATCACACGAACAGCCCATGAGCTTAAGCTGTTGGATGATGCGTTTCTGGTATTGATCCTTCCATTTCCAGATACGTTGGACGAGCTGTTCGCGCCCGATCTCATGGCGGGTCAGCCCCTCTTCCTCACGAATGCGTTTTTCGACCACCGCCTGAGTGGCGATGCCCGCGTGATCCACCCCGGGAAGCCAGAGGGTGTTCTGCCCTTTCATGCGGTGCCAGCGGATGAGCACGTCCTGGAGCGTGTTGTTGATGGCATGCCCCAGGTGCAAGGCGCCAGTGACGTTCGGGGGCGGAATGACGATCACATAACGCTCCTCGGGAGGCCTATCGTCAGGTCCCGCCTCAAAGGAATCCGCTGCCTCCCAGAGGCGATACATTTCCGTTTCCACGTGTTGGGGATCGTAAGTCTTTTCTAATATGATGTTAGCAGGCATCGAGGTATCTTCAATCACTAGTCCAAAGTCCAAGGTCCAAAGTCCAAAGTCCCTGGTCCAAAGTCAGAAACCAACGGGACTTTGGACCTTGGACTTTGGACTTTGGACTCGTCTGATATTGCGTCAAGGCGTGGAGATTTTGTCCCGCGCCTTTTGCAGACTGCTCTCAGCCAATTCACGATACTCGTTGTTGCCGGTTTGCTCCATGAGTTTAAGAGCCTGTTCAAAGAGCGGCACCGCGTCGTCAAAGTCGCCATTGCGGCGATACGCCTCCCCCAGATGCACCACACCAGCGATGAACTCCAGGTCGCGGATAATCGCCGCGCTGAGCAATCCGATGGCCCGCCCGTAATCCCCCAATTCGATCAAGGCCCAGGCCAACGTGTCAGCCACCGCCGGGTCCCGGCTGAGCTGAACCGCCTTTTCGGCATAGGCAACCGCCTCGGCGGGCATATGGAGCTTGTCAACCAGAATATAAGCCAGGTTGTTCAATATGATAAAGTTGTCCGGGTTGATTTTGATGGATTCCTCGTAGTGCCGGCGGGCGAGTTGGTAGTCTTGCATCCGCTCGGCAAGAACGCCTTTTCGCCCGTACAGGCTGGCTTTCTCACCATCATCGCTTGACGTGCTGATAAGCGTGTCCAACATTGCCTGGGCTTCCGCATGATGGTCGAGGCTGCTCAGCAACGCCGCCAGGATATGCTGATTGGGGCGCTTGAGCTTCTCGTCAGCCGGTTCGTTGCGGAACAGCTTGATGGCCTGTTCGCCCCCCAGACTCCGTGTCGCGTTGCCGGCCACCTCCACGACAAACATCTCGCTGCGCTGAGCAGCTTGCTGCGACAAAGCCTCACGAAAAGCGTTGACCGCGTCGTCGACACGCCCCACCTTCGCCAGCAGGGTTGCATAGCGAATGGCTACCCGAGGCCAACGCTTGTCTTCCGGCAAGGTCTCCTCATAAAAACGGATGCCCGCCTCGTAATTCTCGGACATGGAGAATCCGTCAAAGAGTGCCCGGCAGTAGTTCATCGCGTAGTTGGACATGCTCGCGGCGTCGCGGAAGCCGGCCAACGCCTTCACCCAATCATGCAGTTGGGCGGTTGCCTGCCCCAAACAAAGATGCCATATGGGATTGTTCGGATCGTTGTTGACCAGTGCGGTGGCCACCTTCTCGGCGTCCGCGAAACGCTCGTGCTTCATGAAGTATTGGAAAAACCGACGCGAAATAAACTGGTGCTCGGGATGCTCTTCGTGCAGCATCTTCAGCTCGGAAAGAGCCAGATCAGAACGGTCGGTCCGGTCATAAGCTTCCGCCAGCAGCATCCGCGGTATATAGTTCAAAGCGTCCGGATTGATCGCACGCAAGTTCTCCAGGTCTCTGATGGCTTCCTGCCATTTCTGCTGGCTGGCGTTGTGTTGCGCCCTGCGGTACAAGGCGGATGAAGCCCCGGGGTTGGCCTGAATGTATCTGGTGAGGGCTGCTACCGCCTCATCCACTTGCCCCAGAAGAATTTGCAGCTCGCTATCGAGCAGGTCGCCGGCGGGGTCATTAGGGTAATGCTTGCGGTATTCATCGACCGCCGCCGCTGCCGCCTGGCGATCACCCATCCTAAGCAGAGTGTCGAAGCGGGCGCGACGGATGGTCGATGCCCGAGGCGAGTCCGTCTGGTCCGCCGCCACAATCGCCTTATCGTACCACTCCAAAGCATCGGTGTACTTCTGTATTGCCACATAGTGCTCGCCCAGCCCGATGAAAGTGCTCTCCCCGGGGTCCAGATCGACCGCTTTGCGGAACTGCTCTTCGGCTTTGCCCCTCTCGCCGTGCTGGCGGTAGAGCATGCCGCTCATCAAGAGGAAGGCGGCTTTGTCCTTGTTGGCCTCTGCCCGCTGCTCGGCATCGGAGAGAACCTTGAAGGCATTCTCCCGCTCGCCGACCGAGGCAAGGAACTGGGCCGCACGCCACGCCACGCCAGTCGGCGAATTGGGATTCTCCAGTGCGAGGTTGTAGTATTGCTTGGCCTTTTCTATATCGCCGTTGAGATGGCATAGATGGGCAAGCTGTATGAGGTTCGCCAGATCATCAGGATTGCTCTCGAGAAAGGCTTCTCGACGGGCAATGCCCTCTTGGGGGTTCTTCTCCTCCTGCCTGGCAAGTTCCTCGCGCTGGATCCAGGGGTCTTTAGGGTTGAGCTTCAAACACCTGTCGAGCCGCATGTTGAATTCCCCCATTTCGCCGGTGGCTTTGGCGAGTTGAGCCAAGCGACGCTGGGCTGAGAATGTCCCCGGGTTCATCTCCACGGCGCGGGTGAAGGCGGCAAGAGCTTCGGTCTTGCGGTCACACAGGTAGTGGCATTCCCCCAACCAGGCCCACGTCTTGGATTGCGAGGGTTGTTCCGCAGCAGCCAGCTTGAAGGCGTCGGTGGCGGCATCGTACTGCTCACGCACCAGACAGGACCGACCTTTGAAGGTCATCCCGTGTGCCCCATCGACATTATGTTCGATGGCGGTCTTGACGACCGCGTCGACTTCGTCCCAGAGCTTCAGTTCGATGGCCAACACAAGCTGCTGGTCCAGGGCGGAGGTCAACGCTTTGGAGCCGGCCAGTTTGGCTTCGGGGGTCTTTTGCGAATCGTCAACCAGAAGCAATCCCACCGTCTTGCGGTATTGCTCCAAAGCCTTGTTGGGCTGCTCGGAGGTGCGGTAGAAATCAGCCAGACGGTGAGCACGCAAATATTCGTCCGGGGTCTCCTGGATGAGTTTCAGGCCCAGTTCCCTGCGCTGTTCGAGGGTCAGATCGGGCTTGAGGCGGATTTGCAACGCCCGCAGGTTAAAGTTCTGTGGATCGGCGACGACCGCCTTGTCCACCATGGCGACCGCCTCCTGGTCTCTGTCGAGTTGACGGGCAACCCCCACCAGCAAGGTCAACGCGGATTCGGAGGCGGGCTCCACCTCCAGCAATGCCTTGAGCATCTCGAACGATTCGGCGTACTTGCCCTGCCGGTAGAGCACCCGAGCGTGAAAGACGGATTGGGTCTGCCCCTCCGTGCCGAGCCTGGCCATCAACTCGTCAACGCTTTGCCCCAGACGCTGATTGGCCTGAACCTTCAGACGCAATGCCTGGGGCAGGTTAGGGCTGCGTTTGAGAGCCTCATCAGCAGCCATGTTCGCCAACTCGTAATCCTGGTATGACATGTGCACCCTGGCAAGCTCCAGCCAAGTCTGGGCGTCGGCTCGGGGATTCCGGGTGGCTTCCCGCAGAGCTTCGCGAGCACCACCCTTCTGACCATTGCGAAAGCGCAGAACGCCAAGCCAACGCTTGTTCTGCCAGCGGGGAGTCCCATCGGCTTTGTCGGCGGCTTCGAACTTGGCCAGTGCTTCGTAGTCCTTGCCCTGAGCAAGCTTGATCTTGCCCCAAATATACAGTGACTTGCCGTCGTTCTCGGGATCGGGGACCTCCACCTGAGCGAACTTGACAAAGTCTTCGGCTTTTTCCGTAAAAGCCCGACGCTCGGGACTGCCCTGCTCCAGATCGCGGGACGAGGCTGCGGCGATGCACTGCTCGGCGGCGAAGTGCAACAACTGACGGAAAAGACGCTTTTGGGCGGCAGCCTTGAGCCCCTTGCGGGTTATCTTCAGCTTGGTTCGCCCCTCGCAAACCTGAGCAGCCTTTTCGTACTCTCGCTCATTGGCGTACATCTGAGCCAACAGCATGTATGAGGAAAACCCCGTAGGCCAAACACCGATCGCCTGGTGTGTCAGCTCTTTCGCTTTCTGGAGATACTTCTCTTTGGCGGCTGGGTCCGTCTCCCTGTTCCGTTGCTGGTACCAGTGGCGAGCCAGGGCGGCCAGGGCGTTGCTCTTCAGTTCGGCGTCTTCACCGGCCATTTCGACCGCCTCTTGAAACATCCTTTCCGCCTGAGCATAGCGATCCTTCCCGCCAAGGTGATCCCCAAGCACCCCGGACAAAGCCTGCTCGATCCTGTCGGGAAACGATGAAGCCAATAACTCGGCGTAGAGCAGGCGAGAGTTGGAAGCGCCTTTGCCCGCGGTCTGGTTATCGTCCACCAGGCCTTTGGCCAATTGCAACGCCTCGCCGGCTTGGCGGCGAGCTTGTTCCTCATCCTGACTCCGCACTATCTGCGTTAGAGCATCACGCCAGTAATCCAGCACCAGCGATTCGGCGTATTCGTAGACCTCCGGGGCAACCTCCTGGGCTTCTCTGAGATAATCGAGCCCCTTTTCACGATCACCTTCCGGTTGACCCACCAATCGCATCATGGCAACGCCCAGACCGTGCAACGCCTTGGGGTTCTTTTCCTCGAGCTTCAAGATGGTTTCGGCGGTTTGTTTGGCTCGCAACCAGAACCTGTTGGGTAGATAGATACCCAGGATTTTTTCGTGAGCTTCCACCAGAGACGGATCCACCGTCACCGCCTCGTTCCATCTTTGCAGCGCCTTCAGCCCGTTGCCGTTCAGTTCGTGCATGTTCCCCACCGCCACGAGGTAGCCGGGGGCCTTGGGCTCAGAGAAATGATACGCACGCCCGTAGTAGAGGACGGCCTTTTCGTAGTCGCCTTCTTGCTCAAAGCTCTGGGCTTTCTTGGCGTACTGCTCCGGATCAACCTTGCGCAGTGCCGTGGCCATGAACACCCCCGCTGCGGTGATCACGATGAACACCAGAGCGGTCAGAGCACCAACCAGATTCTTGTTCAGTCGCTTTGCCATAAGTTACCTTCTTCTACATCTTTTCTATTGAGTGTCACTTTCCCAGGTTCCCAACGCGATCCCGCGCCGGATCAGCCTGACTGGTTCAGGCCGGAGGTTTCCGCAGCCTCCCAGTCAGGCCAGTGCTCCTCGAGCAAAACAGGCAAAACCGCGTTGAGCAACTTTGCGGCGGCGACAATGCTCTCCTCTCGCCCGGGAGTTTGCGGTTGGCATCCCTCCCCGCCGAAACTGATCTCGACTTTCGAGAAATAAGCATGTTTGTCGAGAATGCGGTGCGTGGCATTGCGAACCCCGGTCCGCGTCGCGGCAAAAGTCCCATTGGCATGGAAGGTGTAAACAACCGTCACCTCCTGCTGATTGTAAATGGCGGTCTTGACGAAGGTGCATACGCGAATGGGAATCTCTCCACCATACTCACTCAATGACGGCATCTCGACCGTGCGGGTTTCGTGGGACTGCTTGGGCTTGTAGCCACCCGCCTGATAACACACATCGGGAACATGCGGAACCAGGTTAGGCCCACCCGTGTAGTAGGTGACAAAGAGGCGAACGTGTCGCCGGGGGTCCTGACGATCCTTCACCGACGTGTCGATCAGGATCCAATCCAGGTACTGGTCGGTCCCCAACGAATCCTCCATCTCGGCGGGCAAGGTATTGGCAAGTTCGAAACGGTAATCGCCCACTCGGCGGCCCATTCCACTCAGCGGTTTTCGCAGAAAGATGGGCTCCTTGCGGGTCACCCAGCGCAGCTTCTTTGCCAGGGTGACGCGCCCGACAGCAGAAACCGCCAACACCACCACAACCAGTATAAACGGCAATCCCACCGCCGACACCCATCGGGTCGGATTACGCTGTGTCATTCGTAACTGCCTCCGAGTAAGAGACTTACGCAAAACAAAAGCCAAACTCAAGCAGAGAGCACCAAAGCATAGCCCCCCGCAACCACCTCGTCAATCGGCATGATCCGCTTCCACCTTCAAAAGCAGAGCAATCGCAGCTAATGGAGAATGGAGAAAATGAAAAATGGAAAATGGAAAATGGGGGGAGGGGAGACGTGATGAATTGAGAATTGAGAATGGAGAATGTGAACGCTCGCAACGACGCCGGGGTATTTAGCGGCGACAAGTCCGTAG
>JAGLWJ010000036.1 GCA_023133475.1 Phycisphaerae bacterium
AAACGGCCTAGCAAGAACCGTGCCATACGTGAGGGGCAGGGAAACATCATAAGCCGGGCTCCGTTGTGGGCAGCTTGCGGAAGTGAGCGGCACTTGCTACAGTAGCCCGCTCCTGCCCCGGCAATTGAAGCCGGTTCGAGGAGCGTTTGAAGCCGCTTTGAAGCGGCAGAAGAAAACTTGAAACACCTATTTCCGAACGGCTCGAAAGGGTCGGTCGGGGAGTTTGTGCGCGTGATTTGTGCGCAGAACCGTTGGTTTGTGCGCAGAACTTAGCTGCACCTTAGAGCTCCCCACGCACCATCGTGGTGCTCACCGCACCGTCGGCGAGGTCCTCATCCGCCACAACCAATGTAGGCAACGCCGGGCCGACGCTCACCTCGAGCATCGCCGTGGCGGTCGCACCCTGGTCGCTGGTCAGCACGATCTCGATGGGGTCAATGACCGGGGTCTCATCGGCAGCCGTGATCGTATACTGCACCGGAATCGTCGAGTTGAGGCCCGGCAGATCCGCCCCCTCCGGCAAGGTTATTTCCACGTTGATGTTCGCCGGGGCACCGTTCACCATCGCCGTGATGCCGGTCTGCGGCTCATCACCGGGATTCTTAAGCGTGAATTGGCCGACCTTGGCGATACCGGGAGCCACCGATTCACTGATGTAGTCCGGAATCACGACAAGCGCCCACAGAGAGAAACGATCCAACTCGCCCAACTCCGTCGAGGGCAGGTGTTCCGGGCCGGCGAAGACACGGTACAAACCGCCTTCGGTCGGGCCTGGCTCGAAGACCACCTCGAACTCACCAGCCCCGTCGGTCCGCCCGATCAGCCGGCGCTCGAATCCGCGAACCGCGACGCGAACCACCACCGGCACATCGACAGCCGGGTCGGTCGGGGTCGGTGTGCCGTCGTCGATGAACGCCTGCCCGGTGATGGTGACCGCCGTCCCAGCCGGTGCCTCATCAATGTCAGCCTGGGCTGTCGTCACCGTGAACGTTGTCACCGTGAAGGTTGACTCGTCGGCAGTGAGGTTGTTGTTCTCGTCGCCGGAGAGCCCTTCGTGCACGGAATTCGCCACATCCGTGATAATGAGAACATAGTAGTCGCCCGGAACGGACGGGTATTCAAGAGTCACCTGGCGTGTGTATGACCCGTTCGTGCCAAGCGGTGTCAGGTTCTCAAAGTCAGCCAACACCAGGTCGTCTTCGCCGAACTCCCGATCCAACGACACCACCACGCGGTCCAACCAGAACCCGTCCGCCGATGCGTCGCCCACGTTGCTCACGGTCCATTGCACGAGCATCGGTTGACCGCTGAGCCCCGGGGCCGGCGTGACGATGTCACTGACAATCAGGTCGGGCCTATCCGGTTGACTGATCGTTGTCGGCGTGGTGGAGACGTAGATGTTGTTCTGCGGGTCGCCGATCTCGATGACCCGGTCGTCGCGGTCGGTCTCAAAGATGAAGTAGTAATCGCCGCTAAGGTCGGCTGGAATGGTCACCGTCATCGGGACCGTATAGCCGGCGCCGGGGGGCACTTGGCCGGTGTGGGCTTCGGTGCCCAGCAGGATATCGTTTCCGAACGCCGGATCGGTCGAGAGGTATATCGCGTCGATCCAGTACGGTATCGCCGGCGCACTGCCGCCGTTCTCGACCCAACCGCTGATCGGGACACTACTCTCTGCCACAGCCGTGGCGGGTGTGATAAACGAGCCGGCTTGCAAATCCGGGCGCTTATAAGGCGACGCATTCACCGAGACCGTGCAGTTGTTGCCCTCGTCGAATTCGAGCACGTCGGCGGCAGTGTCGGCGCAGACCACGAAGTGCACCTGCTCGGTGCCGAGTTCCGGGATGGTCACCTCCGCCGATTGCGGAACACTCTCGCCCGGTGCGAGGGTGCCCTCGAACGCCACGTTCAGCAGGGCTGTGTCATTGCCAACCTGGTTATCCGCCGACACGAAGACGGTCATCAAAAACGAGACGTCAATCGGGACAGCCCCCAAGTTGCTGATCTCCCATTCGATCTGTGCCGTCTCGCTGACAGTCACCGTCGCAGGCCCGGATACGCTGAGGACCTCGAGATCCGGCAGCGGCGGCATGCCCAGCGTTATCGGGCCGATCACCTCGACGTTGTTCGTCTCGTCGAGTTCGTCGATGGCGTTGTTGCCGTCAGCCTTGACCAGCACATAGTAGTCGCCCGCAACCGTCTGCCCGTCCAACGGCAGCGTTACTTCGAGCAACCGATTATAGGGCGGATCGCCCACACCAAGCGGCGCAACGTCGATCGACAGGGTGCCCAGGAAACGGTCGTCGATGCTGACGGTTTCGTCGGCTGAGAGGAAGATCAAATCGCTCCATACGCCGGTGGCTTCGAGCGTCCCCAGATTCTTGCCGGACCAGTTGACCGTGATATCTTCGCCGAAGGTGGCGGACGCCGGTGCCACTCCGTTGGTGGCAACCAGGTCGGGCGCGGGCGTCGGTGTCACCTCGATGCCATCGCTTACGCCGACATTGTTCGACTTGTCGAACTCGGGCACCACATCGCCGTGGTCGGTCTTCACGATGAAGTACACGGTGACCGCCTGGTAGCCGACCGGAAGCATGAGCGTGCGGCTCTTGGTGTATGTGTCACCAGGCCCGAAGGGGGCTTCGGAGATCGGATCGAGTCGCACCAGTTGATCGTGTGGGCCTGGTTCCGGGTTCTCGGAGAGGTAGATGGATTCCTGCCAGTTGAGCATCGCGGTTTCCGGGCCGATGTTCTCAACCGTGTACTCGAGGATGATCGAGCCCCCGGCGGTTGCGGATACAGGCCCGACCACGGAGACGACTTCCAGGTCCGGTCGTTCTTCCTGAACGATTTCCGTGGGCCCTGTGGCGATGGCGGTGTTGTTGCCCTCTCCACCCGGCTCGCTCAGCGTGTTGTAGGCATCAGTGACGACCACAAAGTAATAGTTGCCGTCGAACTCCGGCGGGATGGGAACGTCCTTGGTTCGCACAAAAGCGTTGGACGAAGCCAGCGGGCCGTTGGTGCCAAAGTCGGCGACCCAGACATCATTTCCCACTGCGTCGTCCGACGAGAGGTAGACACTATCCGTCCAGTTCCCCTCCGCCTCCGCATTCCCGACGTTGGTGACAGCCCAGGTGAGTTCAGCCGTCTCGCCCCCAAAAGCAAAAGCAGGCTCCACAATGCCGCTTACCACCAGGTCGGGCTGGAGGCAGTCGAAGCACACCTCTTCGGTGACACAGTTGTTGTCTTCTTGCAGTTCTCTCAGATCGTCGGTGCTGTCCAGGCATACGATGACCGAATAATTGCCCGGTGACACGGGGACGTCCGGCATGATGAACGTTTCCATGCGAACCCGCGGTGGGTCTCCAGGCCGCAACGTGTCGGTGTAGACGAAGGTTGCCAGTTCGGTGGGCGCGCCGCCGTCCGAACCGTAGATCGTCTCGCTCCAAGGCCCGACGGCGTCGGCGGTTCCCACGTTCTCCAACGTCCAAGCCACTTCCACGGGTTGCCCGGGAACCAGATTCCCGGGAGGCGTGAAGTTGGCCACCACCAGGTCCGGACGCGCATCCAGGTCGATCCACATGGGAAGAGCTGCCCGGGCAATGTTATTGGATTCACCACCCGCCTCGCCGACGGCTTCGTCATCGTCCACGCTGAGGATCAGCCAATAGAACCCCGGATCGACATCCGGAAGAGTCACCAGTGCAACCGCATGGTACTCGCTCCCGATCGGCAGCCCTTGGGCATCGTCAAATGTATACGAACCGAGCAGGTGATCGGAGCCGTCAAGTGTCTGATCGGGCGACAGGTAAATTCGATCGATCCATGGCGACTGTGCGGAGATGTCCCCGTTGTTTGCCACGTCCCACGCGATAGCGATTATCTGGCTGGTGAGGCCATTGGTGGGCGCGTCGATGGTCAGCGGTTCGAGATCGGGCACCAGGATATACACGGAGAACTCACGCCCGATGGCGTCTTCCAACAGCGGGGGCACATCGGGTCCCACATACACGGAAAATTCACGGGTTGCCCCGTCGGTCACCGCGGGCGGTTCGAGGTCGCCCACCAGTACGGAGAACTCGCGGGTCACCGAATCGTCCGGCTCGATTGAGCCAAGGTCGCCCACCAGTACGGAGAACTCGCGGGTCACCGAATCGTCCGGCTCGATTGAGCCAAGGTCGCTCACCAGCACCGAGAACTCGCGCGTGACCGCGTCGTCCGTGTAGATTGCCCCGATGTTGCCCACCAGCACGGAGAACTCGCGTGTGATGGCATCGGTGGGCACAATCGACGACAACACTCCCACAACCGTGGAAAACGCCCGCGCAATCGCGTCGGTCACCGGCTCATCATCGGCGGGTGCACATGTTAGTTCGTTTTCACCCTTAACAACCTGCGGAGCTTCGCTGTCGGCGAGCGTCTGAAGCTCGGGCGACTGGGTATCGGCAACAGGCCTGTCGTTGCTGAGCACCTGGCCATGCGCGACCAACGCACACAGCACGGCTCCCACACACAGGTATGGGGCTGCTTGTAGTATCCATCGTTTCATTGGACCGCTCTCGACATCAGGAGGGTTCGCTCAGTATCGCCCTTCCAGGGCTTGTTTTCACCGGGCACGGCTTCCAGGGGCTCACGCCCTCAGCCTTACCCACAAGCAAACAAGTGCCATTTTCGATCAGACCGTTTCGCGTTTCGACGGGTCGCGCTAGGCCCGG
>JAGLWJ010000360.1 GCA_023133475.1 Phycisphaerae bacterium
TTAAGGCTGCGGAACTTGGGTTAGCCCAAAGTCAGAAAAACCAGCGGGACCTTGGACCTTGGACTCGCCCCCGGTTGGTGGGTTCCACCTCGCTCCGCGAGGTTCCACCCACCCTACGCCCCGGTTAACATGCTAACGGCGTCATCCAGCTCTTCGAGGAGTTGATCGCGTATTTCAGTCAATTGCTCGACACTCACTCCGACTGCCTCCAGGAGTTCCTCGGTGAGTTCCTCCTGGGCGGCGGTCTGGCAAAAGCCCAATTCCTCGTGGCAGCAGAGCATGTCTGCCAAATGAATGAGGTTCCCGAGCTTCTGCAACTCGGCACTGAGGTTCTCCGGGTGATGATGAAATCCGATAACCGCCCGTAGGTGGCGTGGGAAACGCCATTTGGTGGTCAGAGCTTCGCCGAACTGCTGGTGATCGGCACCGACGATTCTGGTTTCCAGGTCCAGAAAAGTGCCCTCCCCCGCCGCACAGCGGTCGCAGACCTCGCCGAGTTTTTCGGGAAAGGCCTGACGCTCGATCAAGACCCCCAGGTCGTGAATCAAGCCGGCAACGAACAGTTCGTCCAGGTTCAGGATTTCTCCGCCGGCTTTGCCGAGGAGTCGTGATGCCAAGCCCACCGCCACGCTGTGCCGCCACAGTTCGCGTGGATCGAAGTGTTCGGAAATCTGCCCGCCCTTGAAGAGGCGCGCAATCGACGCGGCGATTGCAAGGTTCTTGACCGCCGATAATCCGAGCAGGACGATGGCCCGGTCGATCCCCGCGATCTGCCCGGGCAGACCGTAGAAGGAGGAATTGACCACTTTCAGCACTTTCGCCGACAATGCGGGATCACGCTTGATGATATCGTGCAAATCGCGTGCGGTGCTGCGGGCGTCTTCCACCGTCTCGATGATCTTGACGGTCACCTCCGGCAATGTGGCAATGTCCCCTACCGACGCAAGCGCCTTGGCGACAACAGTCTTACTCTCGCTGACAACGTCTACACCCATAAATTGTCTCCCCAACGAGTCCTTGGCTACTATCAACTCTCATCGTCGCTATAGCGGTGGAGATTTAGCCCGCTAACCCGCATTTCTCACACCGCAGAGAGCGCGGAGAACGCAGAGTATTTCCTAGAAAGAAGTTACAGCTAAATTAGGGCGTGTCGAGTTTTGACAGTGTGTTTATTGTCTGCTCAACGCTGGTTGCGATAACTCCCTACCTCTCAACTCTCTGCGGTCTCTGCGTGCTCCGCGGTGAAATATCCGGGTTAGAGGCGACAAGTCCACAGCGTTTAGCGGCGACCCGAAGGGGAGCGTGTAAAACAAGAAAGGAACAACCGGATCAGAGCAACTCCACTATGAGGACGGCAGGTTTGCAACCTGCCCTACTCGCTGAAAGTTGATAACTCAATCCGCGATCAGGTCCACCGCTACGGGAGCGAGAGTTTTGCGGATTTTGTCTATCGCGTGTTTCTCTATCTGGCGAACACGCTCTTTGGTGACCCCGAAATGGCGACCTAACTGTTCCAGCGTCTGCGAGGCCCCCTGGCCGAAAAGACCGTAGTGCTGCGTTACGATGGTCCGCTCCCGCTCGGTCAGCTCGCTGAAACCAGCGGCAAGCACCGCCCGGACACCCTCGATATCGGCAGCAGACTCGCAGGTGCCACGATAATCCGCAGTGCTGTCGAGCAGTTCGTCCTGGCCGGTGACGAATTTCCGGCAGTGGTAGTGGGCTTCGGGGATGGTGCGGGCGAAGTTTTTCATCACCGCCCAGGAGGCATAGGTGCTGAACTTGTTCCCACGGCTGTAGTCAAAACGCTCCACCGCCCGCATCAACGATAAGTTCCCGTCACTGACCACCTCAAAGAAGTTGACATAAGCCCCCACGTGCTTCTTGGCGATGCTCACCACCAGCCGCAGGTTGGCGCTGATCAGCTCCTTCTTGACCACCTCCACCTGGGCCATCAGCTTGCGAATCTCCGCCAGCTCCGACTCGGTAACACTCAAAGGCCCCAAAGCCGCAATGAGCCGGGCAGCTTTGTGCTTCAAATAGTTGTACCGCCGGAACTTATCACGCTCCTGCTCCGGCGACAACAAAGGCAAATCGTACAACGAACGCAGATATGCCGGAAGGTCCCTCGGCGGTCGAACCTTCTTAAGCGGCTTGGCAGAGGGCGGCTCGGGGGCATCAAGTATTATGGTGTCGGCGTTGGGGGCGTCGAATAACTCGTTGTAAACATACTCGACCGGCGATTCCATCAATTCCCGAGCTTGAAACTCGCGGATCGCGTGCTCGATCTCCTCCACCGCACAGCCAAGAGCCGCCGCGATCTCCCCGGGTGAGTCAC
>JAGLWJ010000361.1 GCA_023133475.1 Phycisphaerae bacterium
CCAAGGTCCAAAGTCCAAGGTCCCGTTGGTTTATGACTTTGGACTTTGGACAAGGGACTTTGGACTTATTTGCCGGTGTGGCGGGTGGAACCCGCCCTACAGGATCATGCGTTTTCGACGCGGTTGTCCCATTGGGCCTCGATCTCGGCGAGTTCAGCCCGAAGCTGCTGCAACTCGGTCTGGAGATGCCGGGAAGCCTCCGGGTCCCGATACACCTGCTGATCCGCGAAACGGGCGTTCAATTCGTCAATTCGAGCCTCCCGCTCGATGATGAGTTCTTCAAGCTGCTCAATGGTCATCCGGTCGTAGGGGGAGGGCTCCGAAGAGCATGCCGCGGCACCGGGTCGCAGAGGCTTTTTCTTGCCGGCCGAGGGCCTGGTGGGCGACGCGGCGGCTTGGGCGCGGGCTTTTTCCGCTTCCAACGCCTCGATGTAAGTGGTGTATCCGCCTGCGAACAGGCGATGTCGGCCTCGCTCGATAACCAGCAACCGCTGGGCCACACGGTCCAGAAAATACCGGTCGTGGCTGACCACGATGATGGTGCCGTCATAATCGCTTAGAGCCTCTTCCAAGACTTCGCGTGCGGGGATGTCCAGATGGTTGGTCGGCTCATCGAGAAGCAGTAAGTGGCGATCCTGCAACAGCATCTTAGCCAAAGCAGCCCGGCACTTCTGGCCGCCGGAAAGCGCCGAAACCGGCAGGCGGTAATCCTGCTCCGTAAAGCCCAGACCACCAAGGACTTCCGCAATGCGCACCTCGATATTATGGCCTCCACCCGTCTCGAAACGAGCGTGCAGCCGATCATACTCCGCCATAAGCTCGGGCAGACAGGGATCGTCGTGGTGGGTGGATATCTGCCGGGCCAACTCGTGGAGCTTTTGCTCCAGTGCGAGAATCTCGGCGAAGGCCTCCCCCACTTCCTCGTACAGCGTCCGGGTGGAATCCAGCCGCGGCTCCTGCTCGAGGTGCCCTATTCGCAACCCCTTTGAGCGTGTGACCGTTCCCATGTCGGGTTGAAGCTCACCGGTGATGAGCTTGAACACGGTGGTCTTCCCGGCACCGTTGACCCCCACCAGGCCAAGGGTCTGCCCCGAGTAAATCTCCAGGGCCACGCCCTCGAGCACCACCTTGCTCCCGAACTGCCGGGTGACGTTCTGTAGAACCACCGAAGCCATGACCCTATTCTAAACGCTCCAGCCGCATCTGCGAAATCCCTTGTTCGGGTGGAGCTTCGCGGAGCGAAGTGGAACCCACCACGCCGGTTGGTGGGTTCCACCTCGCTCCGCGAGGTTCCACCCACCCTACGTGCTGAATATATACGATTTTTTATGATTGCAGAGTATTGCTTGACAAAAGGTTATGATGCGATTGGGTCAGCGGCGGCTTTTTGAGGTGCGGCCCGAGATAGCGTTGCCCCCAGTGGCCGAGACTGCCGAACGGTGCTACTTGCGGTATGTGATCCGTCCTCGAGAAAGATCGTAGGGGGAGACTTCGACCAACACGGTATCGCCCGGCACGATGCGAATATAATACTTGCGCATTCGCCCGGAAAGATGCGCCAGAATCCGGTGCTTTTCGCCATCGCCCAAGTCCGACTCAACCATAAACATGGCATTGGGCAAGGCCTTTATTACTATCCCCTCAAGCTCTGTTGCTTTGGCATTGGACATACAACCTACACTGCTCCAAACCAATGTTAAAACTACACACCCCCCGCAGATCGGCAATTCCACGGAATCACCCACCCGTGTGCAAAAACAAATCCCTCTCTGTACACGCACCATTCATTTTACCACATGGTATCTGCGAAGCAAGCCCTACCCAGAGTAATCTGTTTATGTGGCAGGGTGGGTTGCAAGCGATATAATGGTATCGCATTGTGCCCGTAACTTGCGGAAGGACTTACGATGATGACTGCCGTCCGCTTTTGCTGCTTCGCATTACTGCTGACAGGCCTCTGTGGATGCCCCCAATACCGCGATCCGCGTGTCCCCAACCCCATCGAGCCGATGGTGGAGCCGGACCTCGGCAGAGAGTATCTTGTCTATACGCCTTCGACCTACGATCCTGCCAGGTCTTGGCCTTTGATTGTCGTCTGTCACGGCACCAGACCGTGGGACACCCCTCTGCGGCAAATCCGCGATTGGGTGAAGCTGGCGGAGGTGAAAGGTTTTGTGGTCGTTGCCCCGTCGTTGAAAGGCACGAAGGGCGATTTTCCACCGCCTGCCGAAAAACAGATCAAGCGGCAACGTGAAGACGAAGAAACCATCCTGGCAATGGTGCGACACGTCCAGGGCAGTCATAACATCTCGCGCGACCGGATATTCCTGGCTGGCTGGTCGGCGGGCAATTATGCCGTGCTATACACGGGGCTGAAACACCCGGAGCTGTTCCGTGCTCTGGCGGTTTTGCAGGGCAACTTCGATTCGGTCTACCTCAGCGAAGTGGCCGGCTGCATCGACCCGTATCAGCCGATCTTTGTGCTTTACGGTTCGATAGACATCCTCACCGGCAAACAGGGCAAGCACTGCGTCAAATGGCTACGCGAGCATCACGCCGCCATAACACCCGAGGAAACCGGCGGCACACACAAAGGCCACCCTACCAAAGCGTATGAGTTTTTCTCGCGGGTGATCCGCAAGGTGCCGTGGTTGCGTATCCGAGCCTTTTTGGCTGACAGCGGCGACCCCATGTCGGTGCAGTTCAAGACACATGCGTCGTTTGAATTGCGGGCCTACCGTTGGGACTTTGGCGACGGCGAAAGTTCGCCGGTGGCTACACCGCTCCACACCTATGCCAAGCCCGGCGACTACACCGTGACTCTAACGGTGGAGACCGAATCAGGGCGCCGCGTCCGCCGCGTCATCGCCCTAACCGTGCCGCAAAAGCAACCGCACCAGGGTATTTAGCGGCAACCCGGATTGTTTATGAACGCAGAGACGCAGAGACGCAGAGAGCGCAGAGTATTATTCCTTGGAAAGAGGTTAAGCTATCGCAATGAGAACACCCACCGCGCGACATTTTCCATTTTCCATTTTTCCCATTCTCCATTCTCCCCGAGTGAGATGCTTAGATTTGGTGACATCGAGCTTGACGTGCCCTTTGTTCAAGCTGCCCTGAGTGGTTACAGCGATTTGCCGATGCGGCGTATCGCGCGGAGGTATGGTGCGCCCTATACCCTCAACGAAGTGGTTCTCGACAAGCTGGTTACCCAGCGGGGCAAAACCCGCAAGCGGGTATTGACGGTGGAGCCGGACGATCACCCGGTCGGGGGTCAACTGATGGGTGCGAACCCGGACGAGTTCGGTGCGGCGGCTTTTGATATGTGCGAAGCGGGGTACGATGTGATCGACATCAATTTCGGCTGCCCGGTTCGCAAGGTTTTAGGTCGTTGTCGTGGCGGGTTTCATCTGTCGCAACCGGGCGTGGCTTTGGGAATCGTCAGGCGTGTTCACGATGCGGTGGATAAGCGTTGCCCGATCACGGTGAAGTTGCGTCGTGGTATCGACGAATCCGCGGAAAGTGCCCGGAACTTCTTTGCCATCCTCGATGGTGTGTTGGAGATTGGTGCGGTTGCGGTAACGGTCCACGGGCGCACCGTGAAGCAGGGTTACATTGGCCCCAGCGACTGGGGTTTTCTTGAGCGGGTCAAGCGTCATGTCGGCGACGGGATTGTGCTGGGCAGCGGGGATTTATTCAGCGCCGCTGCAGTGATGCGAATGTTGGCGGAAACCGGTGTGGACGGTGTATCACTCGCCCGCGGTTGCATCGGCAATCCCTGGATATTTGACGAGTGCCGGGCTCTTTATGCCGGGCGCCCGCTCCCTCCGCCGCCGAGCGTTACCGAGCAGGGGCGGGCCATTGCCGCTCATTTTCAGGAGTCCGTGAGAGTCCACGGTGCGCGTTTGGCTGCCCGGGTCATGCGTAAGTTTGGGATCAAGTATTCCGAACACCATCCTCATGCCCGGCAAGTTCGTGATGCTTTTGTGGCAGTCCGGTCGGCCAGGGATTTTGAGGCGGTGCTGGAGTGCTGGTACGATCCCCGAGGGGATTGGCCGCCCGTGAAACGCCGCCAAGGCCCCGGCGATCTGGTTGCCGCCGGGGCTAGCCCGGATATTTCACCGCGGAGCACGCAGAGACCGCGGAGAGTTGAGAGGTAGGGAGTT
>JAGLWJ010000362.1 GCA_023133475.1 Phycisphaerae bacterium
AGGGAGCGGCCCTACTTGGATTGGCCGCTCCCTTACGGTCGCGGTACTGATACGGCACTGATACAGCACTGATTCCCGCCGGCCCGAGGAGCCTCTGATGGCCCGAAAACAGAACACCGCCGGTTCCCGTCAGAGCCCGCGTTTCCCGCAAACCCGCTATCAGGGCAGCAAACGCCGGTTCATGGATTGGATCGGAGGGCATCTCGAGCAGCTTGAATTCGACAGCGCACTCGATGCCTTCGGCGGTAGCGGGGTGGTTTCCCATTGGCTCAAGGCCCTGGGCAAGCGAGTCGTCTACAACGACCTTCTGGGCTTCAACCACCAGATCGGGCTGGCGTTGGTCGAAAACGATGAGGCAACCTTAACCGAGGAGGATATAGCCGACATCATCTCGCCGGCCCCAGGGCAGGTCTACGATGATTTCATCCAGCGCAATTTCGGCGGTATTTACTACACGGACGCGGAGAATGCCTGGTTGGATGTGGTGGCACAGAACCTCCGACGTTTTGGTTGTCGCTACAAGCGGGCCTTGGGGTATTACGCCCTGTTTCAGTCAGCGTTGGCCAAGCGCCCTTACAATCTTTTTCACCGCAAGAATCTGTACTTGCGGCTGGCTGACGTGCGGCGTGGTTTCGGGAACAAGGTGACCTGGGACAGGCCCTTCCAGGAGCATTTTCGCCTCCACGCCCAGCGTGCCAACGCCGCGGTTTTCAGCAACGGACAGCCTTGTCAGGCCATCCAAAGCGATGTCGCAAACGTGCAGGAGCAGTTTGGCCTGGTCTACATCGACACCCCCTACATCAACGCCCGTGGAGTCGGGGTGGACTACCTGGGGTTCTATCATTTCCTCGAGGGGCTGATCCGGTACGCCGATTGGCCTGAACTGGTGGACTGGGGCTCAAAACACCTGCGTATGCAGCGAACCGTCTCCCCTTGGGTTTCGCCGGATCGAATTCACCAGGCCTTCCGCGACCTGCTCGGGAAGTTTGCGGACAGCATTCTGGTGGTTTCTTACCGCAGTGACGGCATTCCGTCAGCAGAGGAATTGGTGGGACTGGTTGACGAAGTTAAACCGCGCGTGGAAGTTCACTTCCACGACCGTTACCGTTACGCCCTCTCAACGAACAAGCGTTCCAGGGAAATGCTCATTGTCGGCAGTGGTTTTCGGTAATTTTCCGGGTTAGTCTGTAGGGTGGGTGGAACCTGCCGCAGGCAGGTGGAACCCACCAACCGAGTTCTAAGTTCTGAGTCGGTGCGGTGGGTTACGCTTCGCTCCGCGAAGCTCCACCCACCCTACAGGCTACCGAAAGGATACAGAAATCCGATCCGGCGGGTCCGGAGTTGGGAGCGTCGCGCCCCCTGTGGCGATCTCCGACCAGACCCGGTGCAGTGCCGCGTGGAACTGTGGAAGGGCAAAGGCTTCGCAGACCCGTTCCCGGGCGGATCGCCCCATGACCGCTCGCAGCCCGGCATCGGAGAGCAACCGCGTCAACCGTTGGGCCAAAACCTCGATATTGCCGGGCTCGGTGATAAACGCCTCCACACCGTCGGTGACCACTTCGGGAATCGCCCCCACTCCGCTAACAATAGACGGCAGGCCCCAGGCCATCGCCTCCAGCAAAGCCAGCGGAAGACCTTCGCCATGGCTGGGCAAAACATGCACGTCCGCAAGCCGCAAGTGGCCCGCGACCTGATCGGGAGCCACTTGCCCCAATAGACGGACATTGCTCCGCAGCCCCCGAGAGTCGATCAGATGCTCCAGCAGCACGCTACGCTGTGGTGTGCCTCCACCAATCAACTCCACGCAAACCCGCCGGCGCAGCCCGGGCGACAGCCGTGCCACCGCTTCGATCAGGTCCTCCGGGGCCTTGTCGGCTGACAGATCGCCGAT
The DNA here is from genome assembly GCA_023133475.1 of Phycisphaerae bacterium. GTDB lineage: Bacteria > Planctomycetota > Phycisphaerae > UBA1845 > UBA1845 > JAAEQG01. The sequence continues at coordinate 1,892 of JAGLWJ010000362.1, forward strand.
GTATATGACTCGTAGCGGTTTATGCCGGCGGGTGGTCCGGGATCGCTCGGGGATGGCCACTGCGTTGGGCACCACGCGGACCCGCTCGCGGGGCAAAACCGCCTCAAGCCGCTCTTTCCAAACCTCACCAAGCACAAGGGCACGCCGACACATACGCAAGTGCAAAAGGACCAGCTTCTTCCTCAAGCCGACAAGCTCGCCCACGAACCGGTGAAAGTGCCCTCCGTGAATGTGCAACACCACCGGGCGGAGGAACGCCCACCCGATCAGGATGTCCGGCATCGAACGATAGAACGTCTGGTAGCTGCACGTGTGAATGTGCACCAGGGTAGGCCTATGGCGGGCAATAGCACCGATCAATCGCAGCAACAGCACCAGGTGCGTCGTCACGGCGGTGAAGAGCGAACGATCGGTGGAGGTGCTCTTGGTATTGTCCAGCGGGATCACTCGCCAGCGGTGGGCCAGTTCGCCGCTTTGCATCTGCCGGCACACCGCCCCCATGCCACCGCAAGCCGAAAACGGGCCGACGACCAGCACCGTGCGAACTACCTCAGAATTGTCGTAACCACCACTGTTCAACCCAACCACCCGGCTGCAAAGGTCAATCACGGATGCCAGTGCAAGTCTGCACCTTGTTTATCGGTTACGGAAGATACGAGCGGCAGTTGTAGGGCGGGTTCCACCCGCCTTCCTGCCATCGCGCGGGCCAACCCTGGCGGAAGTTGACCCGCCGGGTATGGTGTCGATGAGCGTCACCGACCGCCCGGCGGAGACCATCAGCCGACGTGGGCACGACGATCAAATGGGCGTGGTTGGGCATAAGGCAATAGGCCCATACCTCGACGCCCCACCGTTCACACCACTGGGCCATCAACGCAATGTAGGCCAAGTAGTCGTCTTCACGGAAAAACGTCTGCGGGAAAACGAAAGCTTCGGCCGCATCCGCAGCAAGGGCGACAGTGCGCTGTTCGGTGGGCGGACCACACAGGACATGAAAAGCAAGCTCGGCGTGCCGAAGGGACGCCCACTGGCCGACTTCCTGCCCACCATCACGATAAAGGCCAAGGACTTCGCCAACGAGATCACCAACTTCAACATCAGGCAGAACGCCTTACGGACAGAACCTCGCATCTCCGACGAACACGTCAAGAAGGTGGAGCGCCGATTGAAATCCGAGCAGAAGAAGCTCCCCAAACAGGTGGATCGCCTGGAAGGCCCCGGAGGCAAAGACACCGGATGACCGGAACAACAACGCGTGGTTGGAGTTCATTCAGCCAATCATCGCCCACCTGTATTCCGCGATTCTCTTTGCTTTCCGCCAGGTTATGCGTTGCTTCACACCCTACGCCATCGGGGCGGAACTGGGGGGGATTCTTCATTCGGCCTTC
>JAGLWJ010000363.1 GCA_023133475.1 Phycisphaerae bacterium
GCTAAAGCGATGGGCCACCCGTCAATTCCTCATTTGAGCATCTCCCGGCGGGCACGGCGCAACGCTTCGATAATCGCGGTGTACCCGGTGCAGCGGCAGATGTTGGCTTCCATGCCTTTGATTAGCTCCTCCTCGGTAATCTCTGGGTTCGCCTGGAGCAAGGCATAGGCAGTCAAGATCAGTCCCGGCGAACAGTACCCGCATTGAACAGAGCCCGTCTCCAGAAACTTCTCTTGCAGGATGGCCGGCTTGTCGTCTTGTGCGAAGCCCTCGATGGTGGTGACGCTACGTCCGTTGACCCGGCCAGCCAACGTCACACAACTGTTGAACGGAACACCGTCGATCAGCACCGTGCAGCTTCCGCACTCGCCCTCGAGGCATGAGCCTTTTGTGCCGGTCAAACCCAAGTCGTCGCGCAGAAAGGATAGCAACGAACGATCCACCTCCACGTCGCGCTCGATCGGTTGGCCATTGATGGTGCAATGCAGGTGAAAGGTGTCCGGTGCTGTTGTCGATTCTGTTGTGTTGTCGTTTGTGTTAAGGCTCATCTATGCTCAACTCGCTAATTGAGAGTTGCTTTACGATTGTTGTTAAAACCTCACACATGCTGTAGGGCGGGTTCTACCCGCCTTCTTGGCATGGTGGTGGCGGGTGGAACCCACCCTACATCCTATCGAGTTCCCGCAGCAACCGCCGGGTGAGCACGCCGCACATGGCCCGGCGGTACGCAGCCCCGGCACGCTGATCGTCGATGGGAGACACCTCATCCATCACACTTTCAGCCGCACATGCAATCAAATCGTCGGTTAATGCCCGGCCATTCAGCAACTCCTCAGCCTGCGGCGTGCGAATCGGGCGAAAAGCCACACTGCCAAAAGCCAGATAATAACACCCATCCGGCGAACGCCCCACAGCACAACAGACAACGCTGATGTTGACCGCACCGCGCTTGCCGATCTTGTACCAGGCGCTTTGGAAGTCCGTGCGAACACGCACGCGGGTGATCAACTCGTCATCCGCCAGCGCGGTCTTGCGGTAAGCCAGAAACCACTCATCATTGACCCTAAGCCACCGCGAACCCCGTGCGACACTGGCCACCTCCACCTGGGCATCAAGCGCCAGAAGCGCCACACAACCATCGCCAGCCGGCGAAGCGGAGACCAGGTTGCCGGCGATCGTACCGGCATTGCGAATCTGCGGGCCACCCACCGACAGTGCAGCCTCCCGAAGACATCCAACGTCTAACTGCCCCACCTGAGCAAAGGTCGCACCGGCTCCCATCGATATCCACCCATCGTCGCGCTCGATCACATCGAAGCCCTTGACCTGCGAGAGGTCCAGAAAGCTGCGCGGGCGCAGTACGCCATGGTTCATCGCCACCAGCACGTCGGTCCCGCCCTTGACCACGATAGCCTCATCTCTGAGCCGCCCGCGAAGTTCAAGAGCCTCTTCCAGCGTCTGCGGTTGATAGAACATGGGACATCCCCTTCCGGTCAATCGCTGCCGGCAGGTCCGCGCTCGGGATCAGCCGATTCGGGCGCCGTCGCCGGTTTCACGCCCGGTAAATCCGGTAGAACCAGCGGGACCTGGTCTGCCGTATTCCTGGTATTGTGTGCCTGCCCGTTCTCGCGGGCTCGCGCCACAAAATACACCACCGCCATCAACAGCACCACCAGGCCCGCAATAACCCACCATACGGGGATTCCGCCAATCCTGGCCGGCTCGCCGGTAACCCGTTGGCGGGGCGAAGCCGACCGCACAGCCGCCTTGAGTTCGTCGAGTTCCTTTTTAGTCTGGTGCAGGGTTTCGTCGCCTTCGATGAGCACTTCTTCGCCGTCGCTGTCGAGGTTCTTGCGGCAGATAGGGCAGAAGTTGTCTTCCGGGCGCACGGGCGCCTGGCACGCCCAACACAGGCCCAGATATTTGCTGAGCCCCGGTGTTTCCACAGCAAAACGCCACTGATGGTGTGTGGATGGGCCTCGGACGATGGTCGTGGCGGTGAGCACACCACGCTGGATCTGGAGCAGCAACCGCTCCTTGGACACTCCCGGAAAAGGCCTCACGTGCTCGAGCACATACCAGGGGCCGCTGTGTTGGCGCATTTTTTGGAGTATGTCCCCAGAGAGCACTTGCCCGCAATGCTCGCATTGCCCTACCGTGCGGCGAATGAGTTGCCCGCATGAAATGCAAGGCCTTGCTTCGCCATGCCAGACGTTCTTTCCCAGCTCGCTGAGCGGCCCGATGCCGCATTGGGCCGCATGTTCGACCGCACTAAGCCTGGAGAAGTCCGCACCGAGTGCTTTAGCCCGGGCGTTGCCCTGTGCGTTTCTGGCTGGTGTTGACGGCTGATCCACCTTCTCGCTCCAATAACGGCGGATTCTACCGCGACGGCGTGGAAATAGCCAGAAAAGGCAGTCGCACCCGCCGTTCTACGAGGGTGGGCCACCCCTGCCGGGTTACACGAAATGCAACGACCAATTGAAGTGTGGATCGAAAAAATCAGCCGGACCCCAGAAGATGGCCACACCCATTCTACGATGATATGCGATGGGGGTGCAGATAATTTTTGTCACCTGTGGGCACCATGGGAGGACGAAGCTCCTGCTGAGCCGCGTCAT
>JAGLWJ010000364.1 GCA_023133475.1 Phycisphaerae bacterium
AGGCGGGTAGAACCCGCCCTACAGATGTGATTGAGCCCTTTTCCCCATTTTCCATTTTTCATTTTCAATTTTCCATTTTCTCGATTCTCAATTCCCCCTGCCCTTTTTCCTGATCCAGCACGCGGTGGACCAGGCGGCGGTGGGCGCCGACAAGGTCGCGGCAGAGCAAATCCACTCGCTGGTTGAGTTCACGACGCTCGCGTATCACCCGCCGGACCAGGCTCCGTAGACGATAGTGACGCTGCACTTGGCGACGTTGGCCCTCCGCCATCTTCAAGGCCCGTCTCCCCGCGTCCAACAGGCATTCGATGTCGAACGGCTTGGTGAAGAAATCAACGACCCCAACGCGAAGGGCAGCCACCGCCTGGCTAAGATTGGGATCGTTGCTCATCAGGATCACCGGCCTGGAACGCAACTGCATGATCTGCTCGGTCAGCATGATCCCGTTCATCAGCGGCAAGTTGACCTCCGCTATCACCGCGTCGTGGGGTTCGAGCATGTCGATGTCCAGGGCGTCTTCCGCTGTCGAAACGCAGGTCATCCGCGTGTTGAGTTGCCGCACGAAAACCTCGACAAGCATTTCCACCGTCCGTGGTTCGTTGTCCACCAACAAAATCTTGGGATGTCCGACAGTAGTCATGGTTTAGCTATCAGCTATCAGCCTTCAGCCCGGACTTTTCATGAACGCAGAGACGCAGAGAGCGCAGAGAAGGAAGTTGTGACTTAAATGACCAGTTTTTCCCGTTAACACTGTGTATATGAGCTTTTCTCAATGGATTCCCCTAACTTCTTATTCTGCTCAACTCTGCGTCTCTGCGTCTCTGCGTCTCTGCGTCTCTGCGTTCATGAATTATCCGGGTTAGCCTTCAAAAAAGGGGGGGGCGGCGGGTGTTTCAGCCGCGAGAGCGAGGAATAGGAAGAGACCTACACAGCCCGCCTGACCCGTATATTCAACATCAATAACATCGGTTGGGGATCATGCCGAACGACCGGGCGCCTCACGGGCCGGTCTGGCTTTATCACCGTGCCGCGGGCAACTCGACGAACACCGTCGTCCCAACATCGAGGGTGGATTCCAACCACAGACGCCCGCCGTTGTTGGTAGTCAGGCGGGCGGCCTGGGATAATCCCATCCCTCGTCCTCGACCGGCTGCCCGATGCGAGAAAAACGGGTCGATGGCATGATCCAACACCTCGCGAGTCATGCCGACACCGTTGTCCTCCACCGTGACAACGATTCTGTCATCGGACGATGTGGAGGCGGAGTTGATGAGCAAACGGGCGTTTTCGGGTATGGTGGCTTCTATGGCGTTGGCCAGCAGGGCGTCGAAAATCCGCCGCAGTTGTGCGGGGTCCGCCCAAACCCGCACGGCAGAGTCCGATAGCTTCACCCGTAGCTGACCCTGCCTCAGCGAGGAACGCTCCTCACACTCCCTGCGAAAGTTATCAAACCAGGCCGACAGAAGGATGCAAACCGGTTTGGGACGGTCCGGTTTGGAAAACTGCACCAGTTCGCTGACGATATTGCTGGCCCGTTGGGCTTGCTGATGGATGATCTCGGCAGTCCGTTTCTGCTCGGGATCGGTGGCGATCAGGCCTAGCATCTGCGCCCGCCCCGAGATGACCGCCAGAGGGTTGTTCAATTCGTGAGCCGCACCCGCCGCCATCTCCGCGATCATCGCAATTGATCTGGTGCGCAGCAGTTCCCCACGCGCCTCATGGAGCCGGCGGTTGGCATCAGCCAGCTCTTCGTTAAGCCGGTCCGACCGAGCACGGCCGGCAGCACCGGCAACAGATAAACCAAACGCCACCCCCAGGGCCTCGAACTCCTCTGCCGACGACGAAAACCGCTGCACCACACCATTGTCGCTACGGAAAAGCACCCCGCCAATGACCACCCCGGCGTGCATCACAGGCCACATCTGCACCGAGCCCGCTCCCAACATGCCCTCAAGGTGCCCCATTACCGGTTTCGCCAGCGATGCCGCCGGGCCAATCACCCCTCCCACGACCGCGAATCTCCCCCCAACGGTAAGACCATTGAGCGAATCGCCGGCCGGCCTGGGCAGCACCTCCGTTCGCTCCCCGTCCGCCTCACACACACCCACCTGGTACAACCCGCCGCCCCGATCCCAGTAAAAGCCAACCGCAGCCTCGACATCCAACACTTCCCGAACACACCGGGCCACCGCCAGGCAAACCGTCGCAACGGCATCATCCAACGACAACGAGCGAGTGAACCTGCCCAACGCATCGAAACAACACGCCCGCGCTTTCAGACGCCGATTGGCTTCCGTCAGGCGAGCGTTAACGCGCCCCAATTCCACATTGGCTTGGGAGACCGCCTTGGCATGAAGCCCCCCCTCCACCACCTCCTCGATACCCACCAATTGGCAGTTCCGTTCCATCTCGGCAGGCAAGGCCTCAAGCACTCCGGGCACCTCCGCGGCATCCAGGCCGACCGCATCCGCCACGCTGCCCAATGGGTCTAAATGTGTGTAGCCGGAGTGGCCTATGTGCTCGTGGCGAACCATCTGATCCGCCAGATGAACAATCCCCACCAACTCGCCGGACCCCAACGAGAGCGGCAAAGCAGCGGGCGGTTGATGGTGCAGCCAGATCGTATCGACGATCGCCTGCGGAAGCTTCCAACGGGTCGCCAGCCGTTTCCCCGCTATGGTATGATCGATGCCCAGCAACTCGCGTTCGACGTCACAGAGGCACCCGCCCGTCGCCCGCGTCCGTAGCAGCACCCGCCCGTAGCTTTTCGGGAGACAGGCATCCAATGCAATCTTGCCAATGTCATGCAGCAAGCCGCAGACAAAGGCCTCGTTTTTCCGCTTGCCCTGTCCCATCCGCTCGGCGATCAGCTTTGCGGCGTATCCCACGGCGAGGCTGTGCTTCCAGAACTCCGCCCGATCCAACACGGACCCCGATTGCGGCTCGATGCCCTGGAACGTCTCGATGATCGCGGTGATGCCCGCAGCATTGATCGTCTCGGAAGAGAGGATTTGAAGCAGATGTGTGGCAACCGCCGGCAAAGCGGGCAGTTGTTCGAGGTGCCCGAAGATCAAGTCAACTCGCGGGGAACTCGATGTTGTCGCAGAAACAGGACAGGACGCCACCAACACCTTCAAACCCCCTGCTGTGAAAATAGTAGGGCGGGTTCCACCCGCCTTTCGTCTCCGCTTGTAGGGTGGGTGGAACCTCGCG
>JAGLWJ010000365.1 GCA_023133475.1 Phycisphaerae bacterium
TAGCCGTGGGGGACACGAATCGGCGAACCATTCGCGTCCCCCACCGCTAAAGCGATGGGGCACCCGCCCCGATTGGGTGGCCCGGCAGTCGTGGGTGGATTCGATCCTGGGCGGCACGTTGACGATGCTGGCATGGGGCACCCGCCCGGTGGTGTTCGGATAAAGCATTCGCGTCCCCCACCGCTAAAGCGATGGGCCACCCGGCGGTCGCAGACAGCAATGAGCAGGAGCAGAGTTGATGCGTCCCATTCGAGTCATGATCGATGCCAGGATGTGTGACGGCCGGCGCGACGGTGTGTCACGTTACGTCACACGGCTGATTCGTGAACTGTGCCGGCACGACGGGGTTACACCGGTTGCGTTGTGTGGGGAGAGAGTGTCGGATGAACTTCGAGAACCGGGTGTCGAGCTGTGCATCACCGATTTTAGTCGCGTGTTTCTGCCGGCTCATCGGCGTCTGTGGTGGGAGCAGGTGCGGTTGCCGTCGATCATCCGTCAGGCTGGGGTCGATCTCTACCACGCTACCTGGAATACCGGTGTCCCGCTACGCTGCCCGGTGCCGGCGGTGCTGAGCGTTCACGACCTGATTCCGCTGTCGGGCCTGATGCTCCGTGACACATGCACTGATGGCCGGGTGGCCCATGGCTTTAGCCGTGGGGGACGCGAATCGGCGAACCATTCGTGTCCCCCACCGCTAAAGCGATGGGCCACCCGGCTAAAGCGATGGGCCACCCATGTCTCAGTGATCCGTCGAATCAGCGGTAACAGAGCACTAGCCGGCTACTTCCCGTCGCGTTTGCACCGATGGGCTTATGTGGCTTCGCTGCGTGTGGCGGTGCGGCAGGCCCGGTGCATTGTGACGGTGAGCGACTACGTCCGTAACGAGTGCCTAAACCGGTTGAACGTTTCCGCCGACCGCCTCCGCACGATCCACAACGGCGTCGATCCGGTTGCGGATCGGGCTGCCGACCCGGAATTGCGTGAGAAGAACTACGTCTTGTACGTGGGTGGGCCTGAAAAACGCAAGAACATCGCCGCCACGTTGCAGGCCATGGACCACCTGTGGCGGAGTCAAGGGGACGCACCCGAGTTTTGGCTGACCGGGTCGCTCGACCGGCAATGCTCGGCGGCTCGATTGGCTTATCAACGTCTGCAATACCCCGAGCGGGTGCGGTTTTTGGGATCGCCCAACGACGCAGAGCTTAGCCGGCTGATGGTGTCAGCCCGGGCGCTGTTGTTGTTGTCGGCGGCTGAGGGGTTTGGTCTGCCGGTGTTGGAGGCGATGGCATGTGGGTGCCCGGTGATCGTTTCCAACCGTGCGTCATTGCCCGAGGTTGCCGGCGACGCGGGGATGATCGTCGATCCGCATGACTCGGCTGCCGTGGCTGAGGCAATATCGAAGGTTTTGCAAGACGATGGGTTACGGGCGGAGTTGATCGGCTGTGGTTTGAGAAGGGCGGCAATGTTCTCTTGGGGCAAGACCGCCCGAGAGATTGCCGAAGTATATCGGACGGTGCTTGCGGCTTGCCATGAAGAACGCTGGAGGCGTGTGCGGCAGACCATACAACAGCTACGGCGGGTGCCCCAACCTCTTTGAGGACAGTAAGTCCAAAGTCCAAGGTCCAAAGTCCAAAGTCCGGGATTGGCGAGACCTTGGACTTTGGACCTTGGACTTTGGACTGAAAGGCGGGTGGAACCCGCCCTACAGGATGATGGAACTCGAATTGTTGCAATCTGTGCCGACAACCCGCCGCGTGTCGTTGGTGATGACCGTGCTTAACGAGGCGGCGGGGGTCGCCGGCGTCTTGGGGACGCTAGCGGCTCAGACCCGTAGGCCCGACGAGGTCATCGTGGTGGACGGCGGCTCGACCGACGGCACTATCGAGTTGATCAGCCGAGCGGCGGAACGCAACTCAACCATTCGTCTCATCAAAGCCCCCGGTGTCAACATCGCCCGCGGCCGAAACATCGGTATCACGGCTGCCGGCGGTGATGTCATCGTGCTAACCGATGCCGGTTGCCGGCTGGAGCCGCGCTGGGTGCAGCGGATCGTCGCACCGTTCGAGGGCGATCCGACGGCTGATTTTGTGGCAGGCGTCTACAAGATCGATCCGCATGACCTGCTGGAAGCGGTGGTGGGATTGGCCACCATGCCCGGGGCGTTGGAGCCGGTCGATCCATCCACCTTCAACCCGTCATGCCGCTCGATGGCGTTTACGAAACGCTTGTGGGAGCGAGCTGGGGGGTTTCCCGAATGGCTTTACACGGCTGAGGACACGCTTTTTGACTACAAGGTCCGCCGTATGAAAGTCAACTGGCATTTCGCCGGCAACGCCGTGGTGTACTGGCGGCCACGGGCCACCCTGGCGGCTGTCTACCGCCAGTTCCGCGGTTACGCCCTCGGCAATGGCCACATCGGGGAAGGCCTGCGAGACACGTTGTATCATCTGCGGAATCTGGCGGTTATGGTGGGGCTTGTTTTTGGGGGCTTCTTCCATGGGCTGCTCTGGCTTATGGCGGTGGTGGTGTTCGGCTACTTCCACGTGCACTGCCACCATCGCAAATCGCGGCGCATTTCCGCGAAACTGAACACCTGGCGGGCTTACCCGCTGTCTCTTCTGGTGCACTGGTTGGTGTTGTTAGCCGGAGTGGATGGGCAACTACGGGCGTTGTGCCGGCGACATTGTGAGCGGCGACGCTACCGAGAGAAGCTGAACGGCTACCTCGAAGGTGTCGCATGAAGCTGTAGGGCGGGTTTTACCCGCCTTGCCGGCTAAAGGCCTGGGGAACACGAATCGCGTCAGGATTCGCGTCCCCCACCGCTAAAGCGGTGGGCCACCCGTCCCAATTGGAGTATGGACCGAAAAAATCAACCGGACCCCAAAATAAGGCCACACCCCGACTCCTGTTTTGGCTGCTCTGAACATTGACCGTCAGCAGGAAGTGTTTATACTTGGCTGAGGAGCTTGTGTTGTAGGCAACGCCGCCTCGTGGGGAGGCATTCTTGTCGCCTCATGCGAACAACCGCAATCGAGGGGCCGTAGCTCAGTTGGGAGAGCGCCTGGTTTGCAACCAGGAGGTAGTGGGTTCGAACCCCATCGGCTCCAATTGACATAAGTCACGCCAATGTCGCTAGCCCGGATATTTCACCGCGGAGCACGCAGATTGTAGGGCGGGTTTCACCCGCCTTTGCCGCTGACGAACATTGGCCATGAACTCAAACACGGAAATCGAAACAGTCAAACTTCTCCCTCCTGGCAGCCGCGTGCGGGAACAGGCTTTGCGCCTGGTTCTCTCGGGCAGTGCCCGCCCGGACTTGCGCGTGGAGCAGCGCATCCAAATCCTGGAGGACACCGTGGCGGCTCAGGGCATGAACACTGACATGCTGATCGGTGCCCTCAAAGAGCGACAACTGGTCGCTGCGGGCCTGGTGATCGAAGCCCCGGGACGCAGTGCGATCATCCACCTCAGCCCCCTTGGGAATACAGACCGCTCACACAGCGCCGCAGCCGCGGTTCTGCACGAACTGCAAAAGCAAGCGTGGCAACGCGGTATAATCTTGTTGCAGGCGATGGCTTCACCGCACGAGGTGCGTTTCGAGAGGCTTTTGGCTGAGAGTGGTTTTGAGTTCCTGGCGGAGCTTTTCTACGCCGATTGCGCTCGCGGAACGCCGTTTCCTTCGCCGCCGCATATGTCTGACGTGCACCTGCTCACTTACGCCCCTCACCGACATGCCGAGTTTCTTCGCGGGCTCGAGCAGACCTATGTGGACAGTCTTGATTGCCCGAGGCTTGGGGGCATCCGGCAGACTGCGGACATTCTGTCAGGCCATCGCGCCACCGGTTGCCATGACCCATCGCTGTGGTTTCTGGCCCAACTGGACGGTGAGACTGCGGGCATCTTGCTGCTTTCGCCTCAGAGAGGCCGCCACGTGCTCGAAGTTGCTTATATGGGCGTGGTGCAGTCATTCCGCCGTCGCGGTGTTGCTCACGTCCTGATGCGCAAGTGCATGGAAGAAATGCTCGCGCGTGATTTTTCGGGAGTCACGCTGGCGGTGGACAGCGCCAACACACCCGCGCGGGCTCTATACCGCAAGTGGGGATTCAGGGAAACCACCTCCCGCCGGGCATGGATCGCGGTCCAACCGAGTCAACACGAGTGAATGGGGAAGTCCATCGCGTCAGGTTTTCACGCTTCCTTCTACGCGCTCCAATCTACGCGCTCCAATCTACGCGCTCCCCTTCGGGTCGC
>JAGLWJ010000366.1 GCA_023133475.1 Phycisphaerae bacterium
ATTTTCCATTTTCTGCGTGCTTCGCAGTGAATTAGATGCGATTGCCCTGCTACGGGTATCTGGCGACGATGGGCATGCGGCGGCCGGTGCCGAAGGCTCGGGAGGTTACCTTTAAGCCGACCGGGGCCTGCTTACGCTTGTACTCGTTGCGGTCCACCATACGGGCCACCTCACGCACGGTCGGCTCAGCGAAGCCCTGCGACACAATCGTGCTCACCGACTGCTCCTGCTCGACGTACAATTGCAAAATGCGATCGAGCACGTCGTAAGGCGGCAGGGAGTCCTGGTCCACCTGGTCAGGTTTCAACTCGGCGGACGGGGGCTTGGTGATGGTGTTTTCGGGGATCAACTCGCGTCCGGCAGAGACGTTCATGTGCTCGGCAACCTTGTACACCATCGTCTTGGGCACGTCGCTGAGCACCGCCAGCCCACCGCACATGTCACCATACAGCGTGCAATACCCCACCGCCATCTCGCTCTTGTTCCCCGTGGTCAACACCATCCAACCGAACTTGTTCGACAATGCCATCAGAATGTTGCCGCGAATCCGGGCCTGAATGTTCTCCTCGGCGATGCCAGGCGGGAGGTCGCCAAAGTGCCCAGCCAACGCCGCCTCCATGGCCCGGTGCACACCCTCGATCTCGATCACGCGGTAGTCGATGCCCAGGCTACAGGCCAGCGCCTCGGCATCGGTCAGGCTGTGGTCGCTGCTGTAGCGTGACGGCAAAGCCACCCCATACACACGGTCAGGCCCCAGAGCTTCAGCAGCCAACGCGGCGGTTACGGCTGAGTCGATGCCGCCGGACAAGCCCACCAACACCGCCTTGAACCCGCATTTGTCGACGTAATCTCGCGTGCCCATCACGAGCGCCCGGTGAATGGCAGCCACGTCGTCGGGGTAGGAGGTGAGCCGATTGCCCTCGACCGCCGGCACATCCACCAGCAGGAGGTCTTCCTCGAAGGCCGCTGCCTGGGCCACTATCGACCCGTCGGGGGAAAAGGCGGCACTAGCTCCGTCGAAAATCAGGTCGTCATTCCCGCCCACCTGGTTCACGTACAACAGCGGCACCCGATGCTCACGAATCTGCCGCCCGAAGATGCCGGCCCGATCCCGCTGCTTGCCGGACCAATAGGGTGAGGCTGACAGGTTGACCAGCAAGTCTGCCCCACCCGCCGCCAGCATCGCCACCGGGTCAACCTCGTAAATCGACTGGTCGGTGAACTGCTCGTTGTTCCACAAGTCTTCACAAATGGTGATGCCGATCCTGCAAAGCCCCGAGGTTGTGGGGACGGCGTAAACGTCGAATCCCTTGCCCGGTTCGAAGTAACGATGCTCGTCGAAGACGTCGTAGGTGGGCAGAAGGGCCTTTAGGTGCGTCCCCACCAGTTTCCCGTCCACCACGAGCCCCGCGGCGTTGTGCAAAGTTTGGCCCTGCCCGGTTTCGTTGGGCTTGACGTAGCCCACCAAAACCGCGATCCCCCGCGCGGCGACGGTGATACGTTCCAACGCCTCAAGATTACGCTCGACAAAGTTGTCCTTAAGCAGCAGGTCGCGCGGCGGATAGCCGGTGATGGCCAGTTCGGTGAAGATAGCCAGGTCCGCGGAGGCGTCCCGTGCCCGGCTGATGCCGTCGATGATCTTGTCGGTGTTCCCGTCGATGTCGCCGACGATGGGGTTCAGTTGTACGAGTGCAGCTTTCATATCGTCCGCCCGATTGTTGATGCGTGGCGTAACACACAGTTCCACGATTCCGGCGGGATTATAACACGCAAGATCGCGGTTCGGGAGAGCAGTGAACGGGGTGGGGGACGGATGGC
>JAGLWJ010000367.1 GCA_023133475.1 Phycisphaerae bacterium
TGCACTCTCCAGGCGCCGTTGTGAGCGCCCACATTCTCAATTCATCACGTTTCCCATCCCCCATTTTCCATTTTTCATTTTCCATTTTCCATTATCCCCCCAAACTGCTTTCCACTGCCTGGGCAACCTTTTGCGAGCGCAGCAATGCCAGCGAATCCTCGATGTCTTTGCCGAACGAACGGTCCCGCTCGGCATGAGTGATAACCTTGCGAATCTCCTCGTGGGCCACCTCCACGCCACGCCCCGGCTTGACCGGAGCGCGGAAGTCAAGAGCCTGGGCGGCACACATCATCTCGATGGCCAAAACGGTCTCGGTGTTGTCCATGATCCGCCAGGCCTGAATGGCAGCGTTGGCCCCCATGCTGACGTGATCCTCCTGCCCCAGCGAGGTCGGGATCGAGTCCACCGAGGCGGGATGAGCCAGTGTCTTGTTCTCACTAACCAGAGCAGCCGCGGTATACTGCGGCAACATGAACCCGCTGTTGATGCCGGTATCCTTCATCAGCAACGCCGGCAACCCCCCCAGCCCACTAAGCAACAGATAAACCCGCCGCTCAGAGATCGACGCCAGTTCCGCCACGGCAATAGCCAGGTAATCCAACCCCAAAGCCAGCGGTTGACCGTGGAAGTTGCCGCCGCTGATCACCAGGTCTTCGCTGATGATGACCGGATTGTCGGTCACCGAGTTGATCTCCGTTTGCACAATGTCAGCCACATGCCGGATCGCATCTCGGGAGGCACCGTGAACCTGCGGCACGCAACGGATCGAGTAGGGGTCCTGCACCCGTTCGCAATCGAGGTGCGATTCGAGAATCTCGCTGTCAACCATGAGGCGGCGGATGTTGGCTGCTGTCTCGACGGCGCCGCGGTGCGGTCGCAGGCGGTGCAACTCTTCGCGGAAAGGCATGAGACTGCCCTGGACCGCCTCCAGGGACATGGCGGCGATAATGTCGGCGTGCTTCAGCAGGCGGTTGGCCCGAACCAACAAAGCCACCGCATAGGCACACATGAGCTGAGTCCCGTTGATCAGCGCCAAGCCCTCCTTGGCACCGAGCTTGATCGGGGTCAGGCCTTGTCGTTCAAATGCCGGGCGTGCGGGTTCGACCCGACCGTTGCAGACCACTTCGCCACGCCCCAGCATCGGCGAGACCATATGTGCCAGCGGCGCCAGATCACCGCTGGCTCCCAGCGAACCCTGGGAGGGGACCACCGGAAGGAGGTCGGCGTTGAGCATGTCCGCCAGACGCAAAACAGTCTCCAGCCGCACTCCGCTGGCTCCCAGGCACAGGCTTTGGATTTTCAGCAGAAGCATGAACCGCACCACGGAATCGGGCACCGGGGCACCCACTCCCACCGCGTGCGAGCGGATCAGGTTCTCCTGCAACAGCTCCAACTTATCCGCCCCGATCCGCTTGTTGCAAAGTGAGCCGAAACCGGTGTTCACCCCGTATATAGGGGTGTCAGACTTGGCCAGGGATTCCACGATGCGGCGGCATTGCTTTACACGCTGTCGGGCCGCATCGTCGATAGTCACCTCGATTCGGCGACCAAACAGCGCATCGAAGGTGTCAAGATTCAATGGCCCAGTATCGAGGCGCACCTGGGCGATGCCCTCATCAGGCGTACTTTGGTTGTTCATAATGTGGTGATTATAGGGGGTGCATGTCGGACAGGCCACCAGCCGTAAATATTCAGTAAACCCGTGTCCTGGGTGGCACGCAACGCTGTGACTCTAAGGACACGTATTCATGAACACGATGACGCATTCTCAGCCCTCGGAGGGAGCGACGGAATCCGCAGTGAGCCAGGCGATCCGTTGCCCCCTCTCACATCCTTTCCTTGTTTCCTTGTTGCCTCTTGCCTTTACACACACCACGGTTTTACTGAAAGTATAATACAAACTGAGGTGGATTTGTGGATCGTTGGATAGAAAGGTTCAAGCCGGCTGCTCCGCAGAATGTGCACGTGCTGCTCGCTGCGCTGATGTGGACCGTGGTGGGCGGGTCGCTGTTTTACTCCGGCGCCCGGTGGGTCATGCGGGCGGAAACCGGCTATGTCTATTTACAACTGGCGGTGGCGATTATCCTCGGGGTGCTCAAGGCCCGCTTTGTCCTGGACCGGGCTGCCGGGCGCATTATCGAGCGCATCCGGGTGCGGGGTGACGGGCGTTGCCTCGGGGGGTTCGTGTCGTTGAAGACCTGGACGCTTATTGCGCTCATGGCAATGATGGGATGGCTGTTCCGCGGCGGCCTGTTCTCCGAACACATTGTCGGGTTGCTCTACACCGCCATCGGCACGGCGCTGGCAATCGGCGCCCGCAATTTCTGGCGAGCCTGGTGACGCGCCAACCTTCATTATGCGGGTTGTCGCTCGGGTGGTCTGATGCTAAACTCCCGCACTTTAACGCGGAGGAACGACGATGGCTAAGGATCTCGAAAGAGAGTGCAAAGCCGCAATGGCCAAGGCGATTGAGTACTTCAAACAGGAGTTGCGTGGTGTGCGAACCGGTCGGGCTTCGCCCGGGCTGGTCGAGCATTTACGCATCGAGGTCCCTTCCTACGGAAGCACCATGGAGCTGCGTGAGTTGGCCAGCGTCACCGCCCCGGAACCCTCGTTGTTGGTGGTCAAGCCGTTCGACCCCGGCACCCTAAAGGACATCGAGCGGGGGATTTCCACATCCGACATCGGCATCACTCCGCAGTCCGACGGCAAGTCGATCCGTCTGCCGGTCCCAGCCCTTTCCGGCGAACGCCGCAAGCAGATGGTCCAGCAGGCCAAGAAGATGGCTGAGGCTCAGAAGGTGGCGATCCGCAACGTCCGCCGGGATACCAACAAACACATCGACGCCGAAAAGAAAAATAGCACCCTCACCGAAGACGAAGCAGACACCGCCAAAGAGAAAACCCAAAAGCTAACCAAGCAACACGAAGATCAAATCGACACCCTCGTAGCATCCAAAACCAAGGAAATCGAGGAGCAATAGGCAAAAAGTCCAAAGTCCAAGGTCCAAAGTCCAAAGTCAGTGGCATCAGCGGGAACGCTAGTGTCACTGACTTTGGACTTTGGACTTTGGGCTTTGGACTGACGGACCGGCGGGTGAAACCCGCCCTACGTGTCAAATTGTGAATCCCGATGGTCTATGCTCTAATGTGCAGGTCTATAATGGGGGTTGTATCGACAATTTGTTCCGTCAGGATTTGCCGATACGTGTTCGTGTTTGGCTCGAAATTGGAGGAGTAGCCATGTGTTTTAACGCCATATCCAAAATTTGGATCACAGGCACCGGGTTTTTGCTGTCGGGGTTGTGTGTTGCGGCTGTGCCGGTTGCGGCACAGGAGGTTTTCGAGCACGGCTATGCCGTCGAATCCCTGCGCGGCACATTGGATTGGGAAGGCAACCATGTCTCTGTCGAGGGATGTTTCCACCGGATAGAGGAAGTTGGGGCGCCGAACCTGCCGCTCCAGCTTTATCGGGTGGTGGTGCCGCCGGATTTCAATGCCACCGGAGTGCGGGTCCTGGCAACCACATTCACCCCCATCCCAGGATCGTTTCAGATTTCCCCGGTGTGGGCTCCGATCCCAACCGACGGAAGCGTCGATCCGGTGCCGCCCGATCCCGACCCAGCCATCTACGGATCGAAATATCCGTTCCCCCCGATAACGGTGGAATTGCTCGGGGAGGAGTTCGTGGCGGGGTACCGCGTGGTCACGCTGCGCATCAGCCCCCTGCGGTATTATCCCCAACCAGGCAACCTGGAGATGCTGACACATATCGAGTTCCAACTCGAGGGTAAGACCGAGATCGTGGACCGATTCCACGCCCGCCGCCGAAGCCAACGCAGCGACGCCACCATTCGGGGAACCATTGCAGCCCTTGTCGAGAATGACGAGAAGATCGGCATCAATGGCCCACCCACACTCGTCGAAGACCCGATCAAAAGCCGCGAGCGTGGCGATTGGAAGACCCGGGACTGGCCTTCACTCGAAGGGCTCCCCGTCGACTACCTGATTATCAGCAGCGATGCCATCGCCGGCGGTTTCAAGCCTCTGGCCCAGTGGAAACAGGAGAAAGGGCTGAACACGGTTATCCGGACCATATCCGACATCAAAGCCAAATACCCGGGCGTGGACACCCAGGAGCGCATCCGAAACTTCATCATCGAAGCCGGTGAGCTATGGGGGGTTTCATGGGTCCTGCTTGGCGGTGATACCGACCAGTTTCCCGAGCGCCAGAACAACAATTCGTGGGGGCCAACCGACCTCTACTACGCCACCGCCGACGGCAACTGGAACGCCAACGGCAATGCCATCTTCGGGGAGGGGAGTGACGATGTGGACGAGGGAGTCGACTGGCATGTGGGGCGGGCTCCCGTGGAGGACCTCGCCGAGGTGGGCATCTTCGTGGATAAGGTGCTGAACTATGAGCAATCACCGCCTCCAGGTTTCGCCAAGACCGCTCTGCTGATGGGGGCCAACTCCTCCGCCGACTACCCCCGAGGGCAATACAGCAAGGAAACGGTCAATGCCATCATCCTGGGGTCCTCGCCCTCTTTCTTCACTTGGCGTCTGTACAACTGGCTGACCGACGCCGGCAACACCTTTGAGGGGGACGAGCTGCTCAATCACGATTCGGCGATGGCCCACCTCAATGCCGGCTACAACTTAGTCAACCACATCGATCACTGCGGCATCTACGTCATGGGCATGGGGATAAAGGTGGGTGGAGGGAGTTTGACCACGGACGACGTCATGTCTCTGACCAACGGCTCTCGCCAGGGCGTGTTGTGGACCCTGGGCTGCTCGCCGAATGCCTTCGATTACGATTCGATCTCCGAGGCGTTTTTGAACAATCCCAACGGTGGGGCGGCGGCGTTTATCGGCAATACGCGGTATGGGGTTTATCCCCAGGAGTCGCAGGACTTCGCCTTCTTCCGCGCGGTCCTCGATACCGAGAACAGAATTACAGCCGTCGGCGAAGCCTGCTCCATCTCCCGGATGGCCACCTCGAGCAGCTACCAACTGCGGGTGCTGAACCTGCTGGGCGACCCGGAGATGCGGCTTTGGAGCGAAGAGCCAAGCCACCTCCAGGTGGTCCACCCGTCAATGCTGGCGGTCGGGAAGCAGCAGGTCACGGTTGAAGTCTACGAGACGATGCTTTACCCGCCCGTGCCGGTGGTCGGCGCACAGGTGTGCTTCTATGAGCCGGGCAACATCTTCGACGTGGGGACCACGGGGGTGGACGGGACCGTGACGTTGGAAATCGCCTGCGAGACAATCGAGCCCGTCCGCCTTACGGTGACCGCCATGAATCACGTCCCCTACCAGGTGGACCTCGCGGTTTCGTCCATGGCTATGGTGCCGTACCTGTACGTCTCCGGCTTCGACATTGACGATGACGAGACCGGGTCGAGCAACGGGAACGGGGACGGCTGCCCCGACGCGGGCGAGACCCTCGAAATACCACTCGACGTGACCAACGGAGGCGGAGCAGCAGCCACCGACGTGATCGTTACGCTGACCAGCCTCACGCCCGAGGTCGCGGTTTTGGTGGACGAGTTCTGCGTCGGCGACATTGACGTGGGCGAAACAGTTACCACCGGTTCGTTCGTCGTTGTCGTGGACCCGGACTGCTCGGCTGAGACCTTTGCGGAGTTCTCTGTACAGATGAGTTTTCAGGGTGTAGGCCTGCCGCACACGGATACCTTCTGGTTCAGGATTCACGCTCCGGACCTGCGGATCAACGGGAGCGCCCTGGTGGACGACGGCTCCGGGCAAAGCCAGGGCAACGGCAACGGGATAGCTGAACCGGGCGAAACGGTGGAAATCTACATGGAATTGGCCAACCCCGGGCACGGTGTGGCGAGAGAGGTTACCGCGGTAGCTACCTCCAACCATCAGAACCTCGTGGTGTTGGATGACACAAGCCACTTCGGCGACATCAGCCCGATGAACACGGTGTTGGCGGGCGACCCTATCGTCGTGGACATCTCGATCAACTTTGTAGGCGACGAGACGCTTACACTGGAGGTCTTCGACTATTACATGCTGCGGGGCACGTTCATATTGGATTTGGTTGCTCCGCCGGCGCCGACCGGGTTAGGCTTCGAGTCCGGCGCGGACTACATCTACCTTACCTGGGAACCGGTCCCCGCCGCCGATCTGTTGGGCTATCACGTCTACCGTAGCGAGTTTCGCGACGGGCCTTTCCTGCGGTTGGACACGTTGGTTCAGGCGGGTTCGTCGTTGTACTATGACGAGATACTGTTGACTGGGATCAGCTCGGAAGGCATTTTCTTCTACTATATTACGGCTGTGGATGAGTCCGGCAATGAGGGCCTGCCGTCGGATATGCTGATGGCATGGATCAACTATCCCCAGCAGTCGGGTTGGCCTATCGAGCTTGGCGGGCACATCTTTGCCAGTGCCACCGCGGCGGACGTGGACGGCGACGGCACCATGGAGATTTTCGTCGGCGGGCTGGACGGGAAGGTGTACGGCTTCTACCACGACGGCACCGAGATGTTCGACCTGGATAACGACCCGACGACCGTGAGCGGGTTTGCCGTGACCGAGGGCACCGGAGTCTGGGGAGCACCAGCCATCGGCGACCTCGACCGCGACGGCAGCCCTGACGTGATCGTCACCTCGCGGGGCAGCGAAGACAAAGTCTATGCCTGGAGCGTGTTCGATAATGACGGGGACGGGGCACCCGATCCGGTTCCCGGTTGGCCTGTCTTCCTGGGTGACGGTTGTGGCAGGTCGCTTGGTTCACCAGCCATCGGGGACGTGGACGCTGACGGTTGGCTCGAAGTGGTCTTCACCACCGAGTGCGGTGGCGGCATGGTGCACGTGATCGACGGTCGGGGATTCGAGGAGACTGGTTGGCCTCAGACCGGCCTTGAAAACTGGACCTACACCACCCCGGCTTTGGGGCATATTGACTTGGCCGGCGATGTTCCGACTCTGGAGATCATCGTTGGCGGTCGCAACGGGAGCATCTACGCCTGGGATTGCGCCGGCAACCTGTTGCCGGGTTGGCCAGTGGCCACCGGTGGCGAGATTGATTCCTCGCCCGCTTTGGGCGACCTGGACGGGGACGGCTTTCTGGAAATCCTGCAAAACTCGCACGATGGATACCTCTATGCCCTCGAAGCCGACGGGACCGATGTAGTCGGCTGGGAAGGCGGCAAATGGTATCACTCGTGGACTGGCTTGCTGGGCTCGCCCGTGCTGGCGGACATTGACGGGGACAATCTGCCCGAGGTGTTCCTGACCACCAGGAACGGGATCGCCGCCTGGTGTTCGGACGGGACCCCACTGCCGGGTTGGCCTGTGACTCTGACTTCGGGAGGCGGTTCTCGCTCTTCGCCCGCCGTGGCGGACATCGACGGCGATCTCGAGTTTGAGATTCTGGTCGGCACGGGCGACGAGCGGGTCTATGCTGTGGCGGAAGACGGCACGCCCGTCGCGCATTGGCCTGCACCGACCGGCGAATGGATCGATACCTCACCCACGGTGGAAGACCTCGACAACGACGGCGATCTCGAAGTCATCGCCGGGGCAGCCGCCTGGTTGTACATCTGGGACTGCACCGAAGTATATCCCGTCAAGAAGATTCAGTGGGGCACTTTCCATGCGGGCATCCGGCGAGACGGGCTTTACGATCCAATACCCCCCAGCTTCGGGACCGGGGACTTTGACATCGATGGTGATGTGGACCTGGCAGACTTCGCCGGTTTCCAGGCCTGCTTCCGAACGTCCGATGTTGTTACCCTACCTCTGAAACCACCCTGCCGGCACTTCGATTTCGAACCGGACGACGACGTGGACCTGGACGACTATTCCCAGTTCTGCACGAAAATCACCGGACCATAAGGGGAAATGGAGAATGGAGAAAATGGAAAATTGAAAATGAAAAATGGAAAATGAGGGGATGAGGAGCGTTCTCGTTGCAAGTGCACAACTGTGTTTAGCGGCGATGATCCGTAGCGTTCAGTGGCGACAAGTTCGTAGCGTTTAGCGGCGACAAGTCCGTAGCGTTTAGCGGCGACCCGAAGGGGAGCGTGGAGCGTGGAGCGTTCAGTTCTCTGTCGGGTGGGTGGAACCCACCAAGCGATCCGGT
>JAGLWJ010000368.1 GCA_023133475.1 Phycisphaerae bacterium
GGTGCACTCCCTTCTTCTCTGCGTCTCTGCGTCTCTGCGTTCATGAAAAATGGGGATGATTACATGGAAAACTGGAGAGCGGAAAACTGAAAACGTTGCCAAGTCAGCATTTTCCATTTTCCATTTTCCATTCTGTCAGCATCGTGCGGCGGGTGTAACCCGCCCTACTTTGGACTATTATTGTGACTCCGTTTTGCCATTTGCACGTTCATACGCATTACAGCCTGCTCGACGGCGCCACGCGGATCAATGAACTGGTCGAAGCCGTCAAGAAGATGGGCATGCCGGCGGTGGCTATCACCGATCATGGAAACCTGTTCGGGGTGATCGAGTTCTACGAAGCAGCTTGCAAAGCCGGCATCAAACCCGTTATCGGGCTTGAAGCCTATATGGCTCCGGGCGACCGCCGCTCCAAAGAGGCTTCCAGCATGAAGGAAGCCAGCAGCCACCTGATCCTGCTGGCGATGAACAACCAGGGCTATCGCAACCTGGTCAAGCTCTCCAGTATCGCCTACCGCGAGGGGTTTTACTATAAACCCCGGATCGACAAGGAAGTGCTCGGCGAGTTGTCCGAGGGTTTGCTGTGCACCAGCGCCTGTCTGGGCGGCGAAATCCCCCAGGCACTGCTAAACGAAAACCCCCGGCAGGCAGAGGAGATCGCCAAAACGTATCTCTCTATCTTCGGGCCTGAGCGTTTCTTCATCGAGTTGCAGGACCACGGGCTCGGCGAACAGAAGGTCATCAACCCGCAATTGGTGGACTTGGCCAACCGGCTGGGCATAGCCACTATCGCCACCAACGACGTCCACTACCTGAACCAAAGCGACACCGAAGCCCACGACGTGCTCTGTTGCATCAGCACCGGCAAGCTGCTCTCCGACCAGGACCGCTTCCGGTTCGAGAACGATCAGTTCTATCTCAAGACTCCGGAGGAGATGAGTGAGATATTCTCCGCCTATCCCGACGCGATCGCCAACACCGTGCGGGTGGCGGACATGTGCAACGTCGAGTTTGACTTCTCCAAGCGTTTCGCCCCGGTCTTCAAGCCGCCCGACGAGCGCACCCCCGAGCAGATGCTCCGCGATAAAGTCTATGAGGGAGCCGCCGAGAGATACGGGGAGATCACCGACGACATCCGCCAGCGCATCGACTACGAGTTGGAAGTCATTTCCAGCAAGGACTTTGCCAGTTACTTCCTGATCGTCTGGGACTTCTTCAATTACGCGCGGGAGCACGGAATCCCTTGCGGGGCACGCGGTAGTGGGTGCAGCTCGGTGGTCTGTTATTGCCTGGGCATCTCCGCACCGGACCCGCTCCGCTACGGACTCTACTTCGAGCGCTTCATGGACCCCGACCGCGACGAGATGCCCGACATCGACGCGGACATCTGCCAGAACGGCCGTAGCCAGGTGATCGACTACGTCCGCCGGAAGTACGGGCATGTGGCTCAGATTATCACATTCGGGACGCTCAAGGCCCGAGCGGCGGTCAAGGACGTCAGCCGTGTGCTGGGTCTCGGCTTCGACGAGGCCAACAAGCTCACCAGCCTGATCCCCGCCGAACTGAAGATGACCATCGACAAGGCCCTGGACCAGGAGCCGGAACTCAAAAAACGCTACGAAAACGACACCCAGGTCCGCCGGGTCATCGACATCAGCCGCAAGCTCGAAGGCCTGTGCCGCCATGCCGGGGTTCACGCCGCTGGTGTGGTCGTGGCAGACAAACCGCTCGAAAACTTCCTCCCGCTGTACAAGCCGCCCAGCGAAGACCAGATCGTCACCCAGTTCGAGGGGCCTGTGGTCGAGAAGGTCGGGCTGCTCAAGATGGACTTCCTCGGCTTGCGGACGCTCTCCACCCTCGAACGTGCCCGCCAATTGGCGGAGAAGAGCACCGGAAAATCGATCGACCTGAACCGACTGGACCTCACCGACCAGAAGGTCTATCAGCTTTTCGTCCGCGGTGAGACCAAGGGCGTCTTCCAGTTCGAGTCCGGGGGGATGCGCGACGTGATCATGCGCATGCGCCCCAACCGCATCGAGGACCTCATCGCCGCCAATGCACTCTATCGCCCAGGGCCGATGATCAACATCGACGCCTACGTGGCCCGCAAGCACGGCGAGCAATGGAACACGCCGCACTCGATCATGACCGAAGTGCTCCAGGAGACCTACGGCATCATGGTCTACCAGGAGCAGGTCTCGCGCCTGGTCAACCGTCTGGGCGGGATCGAGTTGAAGCGGGCGTTTCGTCTGGCCAAGGCTATCAGCAAGAAAAAGGTGTCCATGATCGAGGCTGAGCGCGAGCCGTTCCTCGATGGTTGCGAAGAGAAGGGCATCGCGCGTAAGACGGCGGATCAAATTTTCGAGGACATCCTCCGCTTCGGCGGCTACGCCTTCAACAAGGCCCATTCGACCGGTTACGCCCTGGTGGCTTTTCAGACCGCCTACATGAAGGCCTACCACCCGGTGGAGTTCATGGCGGCATTGATGACCTTCGAGATGTCCAACACCGACAAGGTGGTCGAGTACATCGAGGAGTGTCGTCGGATGGGCATCAAGGTCCTGTCCCCGGACATCAACACCTCGGACAACGACTTCACCGTGGACCGGCGAGAGCGGCAGGATGTGGTCATTCGCTTCGGTCTGGCAGCCATCAAGGGGGTGGGCGAGAAGGCTGTCAATGCTATTGCCACCGAACGCAACGAAAAGGGGCGGTTCAAGAGCCTGTTCGATTTTTGCGAGCGGGTCGATCTGACCGTGGTCAACCGGGGGACGATTGAAGCCCTGATCTGCTGCGGGGCCTTCGACAGCACCGGCGCCATGCGCAAGGCTTTGACGGAGGTGTTGGACGGCGCCATCCAGACGGGTCAGGCTGCTCGGCGTGATCGGCTGGCGGGGCAAATGAGTTTGTTCGGCGGGGATGATGGCGAGTCCTTCCACCCCGAGCCGAAGCTGTCCACCAAGGAGTGGAGCGAGTCGGAGATGCTCGCCCGTGAGAAGGCGGTGCTGGGCTTCTACGTCACCAGCCACCCGCTGGCCAGCCACGAACGCCTCTTGGAGGCCTGCACCACCGCCCACACCGTTGACCTGAAATCCTATGACCAGGGCGCCAAGGTTGTCCTGGGCGGGATGGTCAGCAGCCTCCGCACCGTCACCACCAAAGCCGGGCGGAAACCGGGCTCCAAGCTGGGCATCGTCACCCTCGAAGACCTCCAGGGTCAAGTGGAAGCCATCCTCTTCCCGGAGATGTTGGCTGAGCAACGCGCGGTGGTCACGCCCGATGCGATCCTGTTCTTCCGCGGCGAGGTGGACCGCAAGCGTGAGGAACCCTCGCTGCGGGTCGGCGAAGTGATAACCGTCGAGCACGCCCCCACCCAATTGGCCACCCACCTGCTCATAAGCCTGGCTGACACCATGATTGACGACGCTCTGCTGGGCACCTTGTCCGACATCTTCCGCAAGCACGCCGGCGACAAACCGGTCTACCTGGACATCACCACGCAGGACGGTCTGGTGGCCACCATCGGTCGGCCGGGGTTGGCGGTGGCGGTCGACGCCGAGTTGATCCGCGAGTTGACCAAACTGCTGGGGCAGCAGTCCGTGACCCTCATAGGCCCAAACCGCCGACCCATCCCTCTGCCGGATAAATGGCTGACGCCGGCTGTGTCGAATCCTACAGGCTGATTGGTTACAATCAAACCGTAAGGGAGTGGTGCTGATTGGTGGGTGGCCCACCGCTTTAGCGGTGGGGGACACGAATAATTCATCCGAGCACCATTGGATCCGGTATCGGTATGGATGCCTGGATTCGCGTCCCCCACGGCTAAAGCCATGGGCCACCCAGCCAAATCCGAACAACCTGCGCTAGGCCCGGCATTTATGCCGGGTTGAAAGGACAAAATAATAATAACCCCTTTCCCTTCCCCCGCCGCCGGAGGCGGCGGGGGAAGGGAAAGGGGGCAAAATGAGGCATCGTTTACCCGGCATAAATGCCGGGCCTAGCGCGAGGCGAACCGCAATGTCTGAATTCGATCTTTTCTCGGTGCACCGACGTGCTCTGATGATCGTGGTGGGCACCTACTCGGTCATTCGACTGATTCAATCCATCTGGCGATGGCGAATTGGCGGTTTGGCTGCGGGGCGACATGAAACCTTGCTGCGGCGGTGGGTGGAATTATCACTGTTGCGGGTGCGGATCAGACGTTTCGTCTTCGACGTTTTGCAAATTGTGCTATTGGCTGCCATACTAATCTACCTGCTGTGGCTGCACGTGGGTTAGCCGATCAGCGGAGAGGGATGAGCAGAGTGTCGAGAGTTGTCAGCCAATGGCTTCCGAACAACAAGCACGATCTGTTTCGCTCTCGGAGTTGCCGCGAGATGAGTTGCTGGCCTATGGGCATAGCCTGGGGTTGACCCTGGCTCAGGGCACGCCGCAAGGTGAGTTGTTGCGGCGTATCCGCGAGCGTCAGGAGCTTCTGGTTGAGCTCGAGCACGAGGCGCTCCTGGACATTGTGGTCTGGGCACGTCGCCCGATACGCCAATCCGCCGGCAAGGAGGAACTGGCTCAGCATATCGCGGAGATCAGGCAGGCTGACTTCGCGGGTCTCTCCCATCGCGGGTTGACAGCTTTGGCACGGTTGCGGGGGCTGGATGTGCAGCCGGGGATGGATCGGAAGGCTATCGAAGCAGCACTCAAGAAGTGCGAGGGAATCTGGAACAGGATCAGGCGAAAACGCCGAGCACTGATTGGGACAGTATTGGTGAAGCTCCTTCATGAGGATTCCGGGCAGCAACAGGGTGAGTACCGTTTCCTGCCCGAGGAGAGCAAACCGTCCTTGAAGGCCCATATCGAGGAAGAGGGCATGGTGGGCGGTATCGCTCGCAAACTTCGCGGCGTGGCTGACAATTACGTGCACGAGAAGCTGGACGAAATCGAGGCCCGCATCGATCAGAAACTGGACGAGATTGACAAGCGGATGGGTGAGTGGCGTGATCGTGAGGTGTCCAACCGCCTCAAAATCCTCAAAATCACCCTAATTGTATCGATTCTTGTGGCTTTGCTCAGCCTGGGGTATGATTATTTACGTTCGAGACTGCCCGGCACGGTTGGCCCGGAGCAACCGGTCAGCCTGTTTCAGAGCGAGCCGGGAGGGGCAATTTTGGTCGGTGTCGGGCAACGCTCGGCATCGTGGAAACGAGTGTTCGGAAAATGTACGAACGACTTACCAAGCGTGTTGAGAAGGTCATTAAAAAGCTTGCCCCAGCCATCGCCCGCGAATACGACTTGGACTATGTTGGGACCGAACATGTTCTGTTGGCCATCGAACGCGAAGGCACCGGGGTGGGAGCGCGTGTGCTTCATGAGTCCGACATCACCGCAGCCAGCCTGAAGCAAGAGGTGGACAAACTGGTCCAGAAGAGCATGGAGGAGACCTGGGTCTTCGGGCGACTTCCGGGAACACCGAATTTCCGCAACGTGATGGCTTCCGCCATCGAGCAGGCTCGCCAATTGGGCTCGAAGCAGGTTTGCACCGAGCATTTGCTGCTGGCTCTGATCCGGGAGAAGGGCAGCACCGCCTCCACCGCCTTACGCAATCTGCGACTCAGCTACACCGCTGCACGCGAGCAGGTCACGAAGATCACCTCGTCAGCGTCGTAGAGAGAAGGCAAGAGGCAAGAGGCAAAAGGCAAAAGGCAAAAGGCAACAAGGCAACAAGGCAACAAGGCACAACTGTAGGGCGGGTTCCACCCGCCGCGAGAGGCAAAGAAGGCGGGTAAAACCCGCCCTACTTGAAACCTCATCGCCCCAACTCGCGTGAGCGTTGCCAGGCAGCCAGGACGCCTTCTTCAATCAGTTTTGGAACGTCGGCGCCGTCCATCGAGGCAATGGCAGCCTGAGTGGTTCCGCCAGGAGAGGCGACCTTCTCGCGGAGCCGCAGTGGAGATTCGTCAGACTCGATCATCATGCGAGCAGCCCCCAGGCAGGTCTGGGTGGCTAACAATGTAGCCTGTGCATGGGAAAGCCCCGCCTTTTCGCCGGCGGCGATGATGGCTTCGACGAAATAGTAGAAATACGCCGGCCCCGTGCCCGAGACGGCGGTGATGGCGTCCATGAGTTCCTCACGCTCCAAAACAATGGCCCGCCCGCCCGCCTCGAAGATTCGCTGAGCCCGCAGCAGATCGGACTCCCCGGCGTGTCGGCCTGGGAAAATCCCGGTCATGCCCACCCCCACGTGAGCCGCCAAATTAGGCATGGCCCGAACAACACGCGGCTGATCAGTTGGCAATGCCGCTTCCAATGATCTGGTGGAAACGCCTGCCATGATCGAGATGACCAGATGGTCCTCACGGATCAAGTCCGCGAATCCGCCCACCACCGTGTGAAAGTCCTGCGGCTTAACCGCCAGCAGCAGAATGAAACTCTGAGCCACGGCATGGCGGTTGTCGTCGGTGGTGTCCACCTTGAAGCGTGTCTGAAAGACCTTCCGCCGCTCCTCACGCAGATCGGTGGCAATGATGCGGTCCTCCAGCAGCACGCTTCTCCTCAGCAGGCCGTGGACAATCCCCTCGGCGGCATTGCCCGAGCCGATCACGGCGATTTCATATTGGGTTCGAGGCAGCATGAAGGTACTCCCATGCCTGAAATCGTAGTATTCTATCGGTTGCCGCAGACCACGGCAAAAAGCGGATTCCGGCGAAGATCGATTTGTGAGAGGGCACACCATGATCGAATTGGTGCTTGATGGTGACGCGGTGCTTTTGCCGATCAAGGTGGTGCCGGGTGCTTCCAAGACCCGGATCATCGGAGAGTTGGACAGCCGGCTAAAAGTGGCGGTGGCGGCTCCACCGGAAAAGGGCAAAGCCAACGACGCAGTGACAGCCCTATTGGCTAAACACTTGGGCATCCGCCGGCGCGACGTCACCGTAATCAGCGGCCACACCTCGCCGGTGAAAATGATTTGCTTGGCAGGTGTAAGCATCGACCAGGTAAGGGAGTTGATTGGGTGAATCTGTCAGCACAAGTAGGGCGGGTTCTACCCGCCACACCATGCCACTGCGGAGCACGCGGAAAATGGAAAATGAAAAATTGAAAATGAAAAATTGAAAATGGGGGGATGCGAGACATTGTCGTTGGGTACACTCCCTTCTTCTCTGCGTCTCTGCGTCTCTGCGTTCAAAAAAAATGTGGGTCAGCGGCGACAA
>JAGLWJ010000369.1 GCA_023133475.1 Phycisphaerae bacterium
CGAGGTTCCACCCACCCTACGAGGCCAATCAGTACCGCGACCGTAAGGGAGCGGCCAATCCAAGTCAAGAAGGCGGGTGGAACCCGCCCTACTTATCGGTCCACTATGGTTATCCTGGAAGCGCTTTCCCCGTCCGCCTGGTCTAGTATCACCACGTGCATCTTCGAGAATACCCGCTCCATGAACTCGACATAAAGACGGGCACGGGTGATCCCCTTTGCGTGACGGTACTCTGTCAGCACGCTGAGAAAACGGTCGGCGTCACCCTGGGCACGGCTGACCCGGTCGGCGTGGAAGGCGTGGGCCTCGCTTAGCAGACGCTGAGCCTCACCACGGGCCTTGGGCAGGATGCGGCTCTGGTACTCGTGGGCTTCGTCGATCTTCCGTTCGCTGTCTTTCTTGGCGCTGGCGACCTCCTTGAAAGCCTCCATGACCGGGATCGGTGGGTCAACCACCTGCAAATCGCCCTTCCACAAGACGATCCCGGACTCATACGTGTCCAGCAACTCCTGAGCCAACTCGACGGTTTTGATCTGAATCTCCCCCTTGGCACTGGTCAACACGTCGTCCACCCGCAACGAAGCCACCAACCGGTCTATCGAAGACTCCACCGCCCGCTCCACCAGCCAATGCGGCTCCTCGGCATTGAACAAATATGCGACCGGATCACGAATCTTGTACTGCACCACCATCATGATCTTGAGGATGTTCTCGTCCCCGGTGAGCATGTCGGACTGCCGACGCTGGAAGAACTTTTGCCCACGAATGGTGAACCCCACCTCGATACGCTCGACACCGGTGGCCCGGGGCGTGTACACCCGATCGATAGGCCAGGGAAGAGCATAGTGCAGCCCCGGCTCAACCCCTCGGCGATGGATGTGCCCGAAGCGCGTGACCACACCCAACTCGTCGGTCCCCACCGTATAGAATGACGACACAAGCCAGCCAATCAACACCAGCCCCACCACCAGCGGCACCACATAACCAAGCCGCCACCAGCGCCGGAAGAATGCTTCACGCTCAGGGCTGTCGGAGGTCATCATCGACACTCTCCTCGGCTGGTGCGGGGTTTGCCGGCTGGGATGTGGTAGGCGAGACCGACGCCCCCTCCAGGCTAAGCAGCTTCAGGTAGGGTGAGTCTGCCGGCAGGATCACCGTGGTGCCCTTGGTTAAGGACGTTTCGTATGATTCGAGGGTGCGCAGGAATTCATAGAACTCGGGGTCTTGGCCGTAGGCGCCGGCATAGATGCGGGTGGCCTGGGCCTCGGCCTGCCCTTCGATCTCCTTGGCCTGGCGATAGGCATCAGCCAGCACCACGGTGCGCTTTTTGTCGGCGGTGGCACGAATCTTGATCGCCTCCTCCTCGCCCTCGCTACGGTAGCGGGTAGCGATGCGCTTGCGTTCCGCACGCATCCGCTGAAATACGCTGTTGCGGTTCTGCTCGGGGAAGTTGATCCGCTTGATCCGGAAATCGATAACCTCGATGCCGTACTCCGCCTTGGCCATCTGAGCACAGGCCTCGCGAATCTCCTCCATAATCGATGCCAGCTTCAGTTCTTCGCTCTCGATCGACAGCAACGCGGACAGCTCGTGCTCGCCCAAAACCTTGCCGAGTTCCGAAGCCACAATAACGCCCAGGCTCGCCTCAGCCTCCTGGCGAGTCCCCAAGGCCTTGAGGTAGTGCAACGGGTCCTTGATCCGCCAGCACGTATAGGTGGAGACTTCCACGTTCTTCTTGTCCATGGTGAGGAACTCGCGAGCCGGCTCACCCGGGGATGGTGCGTCCAGCACCAGCAACCGCCGGTCGAGATAAACCACGCTCTCGATCGGGGCAAGCCACTTCACCCGAAAACCCGGCTCTTCAATCACCCGCACCGGGTCGCCGAACCGCGTCACAATCGCATACTGCGTCACGTGCACGCTGAAACATACCGACCAGACCGTCAGAGTGATCACGATCAAGATCGCCAATGCCCAAAAAACCTTCACAACGCAAACTCCACAAGTCACGGGCCGGTCAACTGCCCGAATTGGGGCAGGGCGGGCTGATCCGAATCGCCTTCGCCCTTGATTATCCACAGGTCCAAACCGCGGGCGGATCGCTTCGTTCCGTTAATGTACTTCGTCAGCTTTGAGAGCACCACGTCCATGGACTCGAAATACAACCGTAGCCGGGTGACAACTCGACCATCGAGATATGCCGCCCATTGCTCGCTGAACGCCGCCCCTTCACCCTTCGCCCGCTGCACTCTGTCCACCGCTCCGCCCTCAGCCACCAGCACACGTTCGGCAGCCTTACCCCGGGCCTGACGCACCACCTGCTCCTGGTACTCATGGGCAATGTTAATCGTCTTCATTTTGTCCTCGGCGGCGCTGGCTACGTCACGAAACGCCCAGTGCACCTCGGACGGGGCATGCACATCCACCAAACTGACGTCAAGCACCCGGATGCCCGCATTGCACCGATCCAGCGCCGGCTGGAGCAACTCGTTTAATATCTGATCTTCCACCGCAGCCCGGGCAGTGGTCAGCAGGGTGTCGATACCTCGACAGCCCACCGCCGCCCGGATCGCCGCTTCGGCGGTGTTGCGGACCAGCCGCCCGGGGCTCTCCACCCCGTACAGATACTTCAATAATTCATCCCCGCCCGCCGAGTCGCGCACCTGATACTGCACGACCCATCTGATGTCGATGATGTCCTCGTGGCCGGTGAGCACCCAGGATTCGCCACGCATCATCCGCTCGTAGGCAGCGACCGCCGCCGGGGTCCCCGGATTGGCCCCCAGCCGAAAGCCCAACTCGACACGCCTGACCTGGGTGACCGATACGATGTCGGTGCGGGCTATCGGATAAGGCCAGCGATAGTGCAGGCCCGGCTTCAAGTTCGACTGTGTGATGTGCCCGAAGCGCGTCACCACCGCCCGCTGGCCAGGCCTGACGATAAAGAAACCGCTGCCCACATACGCCAACAGCACACAGACCACCGCCCCGATCTTCGCCCCTCTGACGCTGATCGGGACCCCGGTCCAACGCCCGGCACGCTCGACCAAAGAGCCCAACAACCCGGTCCGGCGGAAGCTCAAAATCGACAGGAGCACCAGAAGAGCCGAAGCCCCACCCTTCAGCAAACCCCAGGAGGATTCCGTAGCCGAGGGCAGGTAGGCAGCCATGTCAACGCTCGGGGAGGCGATGAGCGTGTCCAGCCACAATCCCATCAACACACTGATTACGGCTATCGAGCACAAATACGCCACCAGCGCACTGCGCCCCAGATGCTTGGCCAACACCACCAGGCTGGCGGTATTCGTCGCCGGCCCCACCAGCAGGAAGACCAGTGCCGCCCCCGGGCTCACCCCGGCGGCGATCAGCCCCACGGCAATCGGAGTCGAGGAGGTCGCACACACATACAACGGGATTCCAACCGCCAGCATTATCAACATCGACACCAGTGACCCACCGGCAAACCGCTCCAGATCGCTGACCGGCAGCAGGGCGGTGATGATCCCGCCCAAAATGATGCCGAACAGCAACAGCCCGATGATGTCGTCAAAAAAGGTGACGAAGCCGTAACGCAGACTGTCCCATATCCCCGGGCTTTGGGGGGCACAGCTCTCGCACTGTTGGCCCCCAGCCTGATCCGAGTCAGTCGCATCCGACTCCGCCGGAGGTGCGGCCCGCCCATCGACCAGATTCACAACCAAACCGGTCACAATCGCCGTAACCAGGGCGGCGAAGGGGCGGAAGATGGCCATCACCGGACCCAGCAGGCCATAGGTTATCAGGATCGAGACAATGTCCGTCTCCGGGACGGAGATGAGAAACGAGACCGTAGCCCCCTTGCTGGCCCCCTGCTTGCGCAAAGCCATCCCAGCCGGCAGCACGCTGCAAGAGCACAACGGCAAAGGCAAACCAAACAAAGCCGCCAGAAAAACCGACTTGCTGCCACGCGTCGCCAGAGCTTGTGAAAACCTCGGGCTGCGATTGATCAGCCAGTACAGCACCCCTGCCAAGGCGAACCCCAGCAGCAGATATGCGGCGGATTCGTTGAGTATTCGGATGACTTCGTTCACCACGAACCACATGGGGCATTCCACCACCACCCGACGCACTGAGGCCATCTTCCACAACTCAAACCCACCCAGTGCTGTTGGGGGCACAAGAATCTAACACTCTTGCTTGAACAATGGTAGTCCCTCACATCGACATTGGAGATGGAGGGCGAAACCCACCGCGCCAATTGGTGGGTTCCACCTCGCTCCGC
>JAGLWJ010000037.1 GCA_023133475.1 Phycisphaerae bacterium
TGCTGCCGTGTGGAGATGAAATCACCATCACCGCCAACATTGGCGGCACCGAAACCGCCAAGGTGTTGCTGGAAGGCGAGGGAACCGGAACGGTGGGTTTCGACCAGGGTAGCGTGGGGCTGGCTGGCGAGCGACTTCTGCTCAGGCAGGTCCACTACGACGGTGGCGACACCGTGGTGATCCGCATCACCAGCGATCGCACCGGAACCTCGCCAGACCACACCGGCAATGGTGATGTCGAAGTGTACGCCGCGAATGAGCCGCTCCCGGAACCGGACTTTGGCGGGACCTACACCTCGGAAACTGATCTGTTGCGGTTCAGGTTCACCAATCACACCAACAGCTTCGCACAGATACACATCATCCCAGGCTCCCCTACCACGCAATCCTCGAGCTACAGCGAGGTGGACGGCGAGGGATCGGGGGATGTGGATTCCGATGGGGGCTTCGATGTGCGTATCGGGCCTAACGACTCCACCGACGGCTGGTTTGCCTGTGAAGAGGCCGTCACCATAACCGCCACGCTCAGCAGTAGCGACGAGACCACCGTACTGCTGACAGGGGCCGGCACGGGGACGCAAGGCTTCGACGAAGGCAGTGTAGGGCTCGACGGCGAACGCCTGCTGATCCGCAACGAGCACTTCGATTGCGGCGACACGGTGTACATCAGCATCACCGACGACGGAACCAGCACCGGGCCTAATCATGCCGGGACAGGGGAAATCGAAATCTATGGGCCGGATCAGACCCCACCCGAAGCGGAGGTCGATGACGACACCGGCATCTTGAAGTTCCGCATCAGCAACGAGACCAACAGCTTCGCCCAGATGCACATAACCCTGGGCACCACCAGCGAGCAGGGCTCCACCTCATCAGCCGATGGCGAGGAGGCCACAAGCAGTGAATCGGACGGTGGTTTTGACGTGCGCGTGCCGCCCAACACTTACACCGACGGCTGGTTCGATTGCGGGGACGCCATCACCATCACCGCCAGCCTCAGCAGCACCGAGGACACCCACGTGTTGCTGGAGGGCGACGGGACCGGGACCCAGGGGTTTGATGAAGGCAGTGTGGGGTCTGATGGTGAACGCCTACTGGTCAAGAACGTGCACTTCGTGTGCGGGGACACGGTCTACATCTGCCTTACCGATGACGGCTCCAGCTCCGGGCCGGGGCTGGCGGGCAGAGGGCAGATCGACGTATATGAGGCGGACGAAACCCCACCGGAACCGGACCTGGAGTCAGCCGGTGGTTCGCTGCAACTTCGGATCGAAAATCAGACCGAGAGCTACACCCAACTCCACATCATCCTAGGCCCGCCGGCAGGAGTGGTCGCCGGGATAGCCTCCCAAGACGAGGATTCCGACGGCGGATTTGATGTTCGCGTCGCACCCGGCGACACCGCCAACGGCGTCGTGTCATGTAATACGCAAATCATCCTGGTGGCCAGAATCGTGAGGCCATCCGTCGATGTCGATGAGCCGGACTACTTCAACTACGCGGTGCTCACCGGCGCCGGGACCGGAACGGTAAACTTCGACCAGAGCAACGTCGGCTCGGTGGCCTACCAGCGATTGCTGCTGGAGGGTGAGCACTACGATTGTGGTGACATCATCAGCATCGAATTCACCTCCGATGGAGGGCTGGCGGAAGCCCAAGCCGCGGAACAACCATCCGAGGAGGAAGAGGGAGAAGGAGAAGGAGAAGGAGAAGGAGAGGAGGAAGAAGAAGAGAGTTCAAGCAGCGAGTCCCCAGAGGCTGGGCTCGGAGCGGCAACTGTCTCGGTCACATAGCACCCGCAGGGATGAAGGCTGAGAGATGAGGGGTTAACGGTGGGTGGCCCATCGCTTTAGCGGTGGGGGACACGAATGCCTGACATGATTGGTGTTCCCCAGATGTAGGGCGGGTTCCACCCGCCTTGCGATGCCGAGAAGGCGGGTAGAACCCGCCCTACTAAAGCCCGTGCCCGGTCGGTTTGGGCACCGGAGCCGACGGGATGTTGGGGAACACCGGGCTGAGGTCGTTGGCCATCACACGCCCGTCACCGTTGATGTCACAACGTTCCGTGGCCGACGCGACGGCAGTCGGGATCATGGGGAAGATGGGGCTTAGATCGTTGGCCGTCACATTCCCGTTGTTGTTCACATCGCCCACCTGGACCATGTGCCTCAAGATGAATGGCTGAGCACCGTCCCAGTCGCCTGCATTCTGGACCCCGATCCACAGCGAGTTGCCCAGCACTTGGCTGTTCTCCTTGATCAGCAGCCTGGTGGTGTCGGCGTTGCCGTGCTCGTCTTCGAGGCTGAAGGTGAAGTTCGCCGAAAGATCAGCCCCGTAGTTCCCATTGTCCAGCAGTGGCCGGATCAGGATGTCGCCGGGCTCGGGCAACTCGATGTCACTATCGAACGTTAGCAGAATAGCGTTGTTGCCGGAGCGGCATAGGCTCTTGGTATCAGCCGGGACCGCAACCTGCAACGTTACCTGCGGAAGCTCCTCACACTCGTCGGGAATGCCGTTGGTGTTGATGTCCTGGGAGGTTCCCTCGATGATGTCGCAATCATCCGGGATGCCGTTGGTGTTGCAATCGGGGTCCACACGCAGAATCACCAACCCGCCGTTTGTGTCAGCCACGTAGGCATACCTGCCAGCAACGGCCACGCCATAGGCAGACCCGCGGGTGTCGTACCCGCCCGCCCATTGTGGGTCGGTCGGATCGGAGATGTTGATAACCGCGAAACCGCCTCGATAATCGACCATGTAGGCGTACTCGCTGTCGAGGGCCACATCCCGGGCAAGACAATTGTTGTAGTACTCGCCCGCCCATTGCGGGTTGACCGGATCAGAGATGTCGATGATCTGAAGACCGTAGCTCCATTCAGCCACGTAGGCGTACCCACCGGCGATAGCCACGCCGTCGGTGCCCCCGTTTATGTTGTGTCCACCCACCCGGAACGGGTGCTGCGAATCGGAGATGTCGATGATCTGGAGACCGCCGGAAGTGTCGGCTACGTAGGCGTACCCGCCGGCGACGGCCACGTCCCAGGCCAACCCGCTGGTGTCATACCCGCCCACCCAGAACGGGTGCTGCGGATCGAAAACGTCGATGATCTGAAGACCATCCTCGTCATCAGCCACATAGGCGTACCCGCCGGCAACCGCCACACCATAGGCAGACCCACTTGTGTCACACCCACTCACCCAGAACGGGTGTTGCGGATCAGAGATGTCAATGATCTGCAAACCCTCCCAAGAATCCGCCAGGTAAGCATACCCACCAGCGACGGCCACGCTGTAGGCCCACCCGCTCGTGTCACACCCGCCCACCCATTGCGGGTCACTCGGATCGGAGATGTCGATGATCGCAAGACCTGTGTCCCAGCCGGCGATGTAGGCGTTCCCGCCGACAACAACCACGTCCAAAGCACACCCATTTTTGTCGTACCCGCCCGCCCATTGCGGGTCGCTCGGATTGGAGATGTCGATGATCGCAAGACCAGCGCCCCATCCAGCCACATAGGTGCACCCGCCAGCGACGACTACGCCACGGGCATACCCGCTGGTGTCGTATCCGCCCGCCCATTGTGGGTTGCTTGGATCGGAAATGTCGATAATCACAAGACCAGCATCCCAGTCGGCCACGTAGGCGTACCCACCGGCAACAGCCACGTCTTTGGCCTCTCCGCTCGTGTCGTATCCGCCCACCCATTGCGGATTGCTTGGATCGGAAATGTCGATAATCACAAGACCAGCATCCCAGTCGGCCACGTAGGCGTACCCGCCGGCGACGACCACGTCATAGGCACGCCCGCTGGTATAGTACACGCTCACCCATTGCGGGTCGCTCGGATCGGAGATGTCGATGATCTGCAAACCGTATCCATAGTCGGCCACATAGGCGTACCTGTCGGTGACGGCCACGCCATAGGCACGCCCACTAGTGTAGTACCCGCCCGCCCATTGCGGATTGGCCGGATCGGAAATGTTGATGATCTGCAGACCAGCGTAATCATCGGTCACGTAAGCGTACCCGCCGGCGACAGCCACGCCTCGGGCGTAGCTACTCGTGTCGTACCCGCCGACCGGCACCGGGTTAGTCGGATCGGAGATGTCGATGATCTGGAGACCTGCCTCATAGTCCGCTACGTAGGCGTACCCGCCGGCAATGGTTATATCCTCTATGATGTTCGGGAAGACTTCACTCTGCCCGAGCACGATTGGGTTCGATGGATCGGTCCCGTCGAGAACGACCAACCGCGGCCCGACACCAAGATAGACCAGGTTTCCCGAGACGGCTACGGCGTAGCTGGACCCGCCCGACTGGCTGACCATATCCACCAGGAGCGAGCTTGCCCGGGCATCCTTCGCCGCCGCCTGCCCGAGGTGGCTGGCCGACTCGAACCAATCAGTGCCGCAACCGTAAGGGAACAGCCATTGGCCCAACACTTTGCTTCGTTGGTCCTCCGGACCGGCAAAACAGGATGGGGCACCCGCGTTTTCACGCACAAGAGGCCCGCCCCCTTTTCCGTCAAAGCCGACCGCCGGCTCTCCAACCCCCAGCAACATCCCGCTCGCCAACACCACCAGAATAGTCTTGGACCTTTGCATTTTCCCACGTTTTCTTAGTTGTAGGGCGGGTTCCACCCGCCACGCCATGCCACGAAGGCGGGTGGAACCCGCCCTACATTTTCGGACTAAAACCGCACCCGCACTCGGCCGGACCCAATATCCCTGACCATCTGCGATCCTATCCCTCACAAGCCGGCGCTTCAAGGATATTCTGCCCAACCAGGGCAATCACATCTAATACCACAGCAAGACTTTGGCACCGGGACGAAAAACAAGAGTCCACGAGCAATCCGGTGCTCTGTCGCGATTGATTTGATGGATCACCGACGCAAGGGTGGCCCAGATGTAGGGCGGGTTCCACCCGCCGCAGGCTGCAAGGGAGGCGGGTAAAACCCGCCCTACAGCTACTGGAGGTGGGGATTCTTCGTTCGGCCTTTTCGCCGTAAGTATTCAGTGAACCCGTATACGTGATAGCGTCGGGTGTTCATGTAACACGCGCGATAATGGTCTTGGCATGGTCGGGGTCGCCGGCGAAGTCGATCGGCAACGACGGAGTGGCGATCACCGAAACTCGCCGCACCCCGGCGCCCAACACGATCTGCTCCAAGAGCCAATCCCGGCGGACACCACGCTGGTTCGTGGAAACCAGCAGAACCCCGCCGGGAGTCATCAGCGAGACAGCTCCGGATACCAGCCGCTGCAAATCCTTCTCCAACGTAAAGACACGGTGGGTTTTTTTGGCACGGGCGAAACTTGGCGGGTCAATCAACACCAGATCGAACTTGCGGCTTTGACGGTGGGCACGTTTGAAGTAGTTGAAGGCATCGTCGTTGATGAACTTGTGATCTTCGATGGGGAAGCCGTTGGCCTGAAAGTTTTCCTTGCCCCACTCCAGGCTCTTGCGTGAGATGTCCACGTTCACCGTCGAGCTTGCCCCGCCCGCCACCGCCGCCACGGAGAACCCGCACGTATAGCAAAACAGGTTCAGCACACTCTTGCCGCCCGCCAACTCGCGAATGCGGCGGCGGTTCTCCCGTTGATCGAGAAACAACCCGACGGAGTATCCATCATAAGGCCTGACCTGAAACCGCAGCCCGTTCTCCCGCACCACGAATTGCTCGGGAGCGGGTTTGCCGACCAACGGCTTGGGGTCGCGCAGCGTCTGCGGCCCTGAACCGCTACGGCTACGGTCCTTGGCGAAGTGTTTCACATAACCGGCGGTCAGGTCGAGTTGTTGGCGATACCATCGGGTAATCTCGCGTAGGGGTGTCTTCCCGGCGTCAAACTTGCCCTGGTGAGCCTGAAGGATAAGCACGTCATCGTAAAGCTCAGCCGTCAATCCCCCGACGCCGTCCGCCCGGCT
Organism: Phycisphaerae bacterium; assembly: GCA_023133475.1. Lineage (GTDB taxonomy): Bacteria > Planctomycetota > Phycisphaerae > UBA1845 > UBA1845 > JAAEQG01. The sequence goes on from JAGLWJ010000037.1 coordinate 5,930, forward strand.
ATTGAGCATGCGAAAGGCATTCGTATTTTCGTCCAGAAAGCATGGCAACCGGGCAGCCAACGCCGCACGAAGTCGTGCGGTAAGCGTCCCATCGAGCGCCGTACCTCCCTCGCCGTGATCCACCGCGGCGGTGAAATCCGAGGGCGTCTTTGCCCAAATAGTGATGGCATGTTTCAGGCCCGGGTGATGAAAGCGCAGTTCTGCCAGGTGCAGCATCATCGGGCCTACTTTCGCCTTCTCGGGCTTAGGGTGATAGGCTGCATCGCCCACAATCCACAGCTTCAGCGATTCGATATGTGCCCGTACCTGATGATGGTTCAGCAGCGTTGGCTGACAACGCACCATGGCGCGAGTCGCACCCCGCTTCAACGGCTTAAACATGGTAGTGGGCATAAGGGAGCCGGAGGCTTTGTGGTCCACCGCGAAACGATCTTTGCCCACAGGCTTGATGACGGCGGTGACGGTTTGCGGGCGCGGCTTGAGTTTTCCTTGAACCACCGCCACAAAAGTGGGTTTGGCGGAGCCGGTCTCCAGTCCGGTAAGCAAATGCTGCTGAGCTTCGGTGGACTTGGCATACCCCAGCACACCCGATTGCCACTGGTTCACCTCATACAGCGGCAAGAGCGTTGCGGCGTCATCCCGCCCGGACAAGAGATCGAACACCGAAGCATCCCGCGACCGTGGGCGCCGTTGAGATGCCAGACCGGCGGGTTTGCTCACGAACAGGTAGTGATCGTCCTCGTGGATGATGGGGACGAGTTTATGGGCTATTTGCGACTGTTTCATTGATATCAGACTTTCTCAATCGAGTAGGGCGGGTTTCACCCGCCTTGTTGGCTGATCGGATTCGCCAATAAGGTTGGCGGCATGGAAATCGCCATGCCACATGAGTAGAGTATTATAGATGAGCTTGCTCGTACAGCCGCCTTTGTTCGGTTAAGATTCGTGAGCGTCTTTCCGCGGCTGATGGGCACGGGTTTTATGAGGGGGTGTGTGCGAATGGACTGGGAATCGGTTCGACAGGATTTCGCCGTCACGCGGAATTACAATTATCAGAACCATGCCGGCATTGCCCCGTTGCACCGGCGGGCGGCAGAAGCCATTCGGGAGTACGCCGACCAGGTTCAGCAGAACGTCGGGCTGGACCAGGAACTCTATCAGCGGGCGGAGAGAATCCGCCAGCGGGCGGCGGAGTTGCTCAACGCCAACGCCGATGAGGTCACCTTCGTCAAGAACACCAGTGAGGGGCTCAGTCTGGTGGCCAACGGGCTGAACTGGAACAGCGGCGATAACATCGTGACCACCAACGCCGAGTTCCCTGCCAACATCTACCCCTGGCAGGCGTTGCAAAACCGGGGGGTCAAACTGCGCATGGTTTTGGAAGAGGACGGGCGGATACCCCTCGAAAAGCTGATCGAAGCCGTCGACTCCCGCACCCGCGTGCTGACCATCTCATCGGTGCAATATGCCAGCGGTTTTCGTAGCGATCTGACGGCGTTGGGGGATTTCTGCCAGAGCAAGGGCGTGTTCTTCTGCGTCGATGCCATCCAGTCGCTGGGGGTGTTCCCCATCGACGTCAAAGCCATGAACATCGACTTCCTGGCGGCGGACGGGCACAAGTGGCTTTGCGGCCCGGAGGGGGCCGGGTTGTTTTACGTCCGCAAGGAGGTCCAGGGGCACCTGCGCCCCACCTGTATCGGGTGGGCTTCGGTGAAGGACATGTGGCAGTTTCACCCCTATCACTTCGAGTTCCACGATTCCGCCAGGCGTTATGACAGCGGCAGTTATAACCTTCCGGGCATTTTCGGGCTGGGGGCGTCCATCGACTGGGTCCTGGAACTCGGGGTCGAGAGGATTTCCCAGCGACTCCTGCACTTGACCGACCGCCTGGTTACGGGTCTGCAAGCCAAGGGCTATCGCATCATCAGCCCCCGCCAACGTAGCGAAGCCAGCGGGATTGTCGCCTTTGTATCCGACCTGCATGACTTGGAGGCCATCCAAAGCCATTTGCAGACCGAGCACCGCATAGTCATAGCAGCCAGGCGCAAACGCCTCCGTGCCAGCCCCCACGTGTACAACACCGAACGCGAAATCGATCAGCTAATTGCGGCTTTGCCCAAACACTAGTCCAAGGTCCAAGGTCCAAAGTCCAAGGTCCCGTTGGTTTCTGACTTTGGACTTTGGACTTTGGACTTTGGACTTTGGACTAGTATCTGTAGAGGTCGGGTCTGCGGACCCGACCTACAAACTCTGGAGCTCTGCCTCCACCGTGTCCATGAGAGGCTTGAGCGTGTCGTAGGTGAAGTCGAACTTGATGCCCGCTGCCGCAAACAGTTCCGGAAGCGGCCGGCTGCCGCCCAGCTTGAGTGCGTTACGATAGGCCAGAATCGTGGCATGACGATCCTTCTGCCTGTTGCACCAGAGCTGTAAGGCGCCAAGCTGGGCAATCCCATATTCGATATAGTAAAACGGCATCTGGAAGATGTGAATCTGCCGCTGCCACAGACAAGCCAACTCGCGCTCGTAGCCGCTGTAATCCTCACTACCGCCAAACCGTTCCCGCAAACTTACCCAATAATCGCGGCGGGCTTCGGGAGTATGCTCGGGGTTGGTGTAAAGCCAATGCTGAAAGGCGTCGACAGTCGCAATCCACGGCAAGACCGAGATGACACCCTCCAATTGCCTGCGGCGGGCCCGCTCCAGGTCTTCCCCCTCGTAGATCACCTCCAGGTGGTCATGAGCCAGCAATTCCATGCCCATCGATGCCACCTCGGCAAACTCGAGCGGGGCACTGCGGTAGGCAATCAGCGGATCATGCCGGGCGGCATAGGCATGAAAGGCGTGCCCGCCTTCGTGAATCAACGTCTGAACGTCACGGTGCAAACCGACCGCGTTCATGAAAATGAACGGGTGCCGCGATTCCTCATAGGTGGTCTGGTAGCCACCCGGTGCCTTGCCCTTGCGACTCTCCAGGTCCAGGTAGCCGCGACTACACATCTCGTCGAACTGCTCGCCCAACTCCGTGTGGATGCGATGGAATATCCGCGAACATTTGCCGATCAGTTCCGTGGTGTCCTCGAAAGGCTTGAGCGGCCCACGCCCTTTCTCGTCCACCGCCAGGTCCCAGGGGCGCAGAGAATCCACCCCCAAAGCCTCGCGACGCCGTGCGTGCATGGCTCGCAAAACCGGGACTGCCGCCTGCTCGACGGCATCGTGGAAAGCCCAGCAATCCTCGGGTGTGTAGTCAAAGCGCTCCTTCACCTTGAAGGCATACTCGCGGTAATCCTTTGCCCCGGTGTTCAGCGCGATCCGGTGACGCAAGGCAAACAGCTTGCCGAAAATATCGTCGAAGGCATCAGCCTCCCCCAAACGCCGCGCGGAGCCTTTTTCCCATGCCTGCCGGCGAATCTCACGGTCGGACCATTCCAAATAACGGTTCAACTGCTGGAGGGTCTGCTCGCACTCGTCAAACTGAACGGTCATCAGCCCGCTGATTTTCTGGAACTCCTGGGTCAGCTTCGCCTCCTCGACCTCCAGCGGGATGTTCTCCTCACGGAACAACTCCACCTGATTGCGAACGCTGCGATTAAAGACACGGAAGCGCGCCTGCGGTAGTTCCGCGGCATGCGGGCACGACACATACTTGACATTGAGCGCGTGCCGGCGCGGTTCACAACGCGGCATGATCTGCTCGACGAAATGCAGATACGCCTTCTCTCGCTCGGCATCGTCGGTCTGGCAGGTCATCTTGACGTAGCAGTCCGAGCCGACCTCGTCGATGGCGGACTGCAACTCACTGTAGTCCAGCAACCACTGGTTCACATCCTGCACCGAATCCAGCCGACGGGCTTCCAATTCGTCGAAGTAAGGATTGATCTCGTTCCAGTCTGTCAGTGTATCATCGGGCTTGAGATACTGTCGGGGGAATTCGGGGTTTGACATGATCGGGCATCTCCGTAATGTGAAGGTTCAAAAACTACAACAGAACCACTGCAATGTAAACCTCATGGTGGCACAGTGTAACCTACAGAACCTTGAGCTTTCCAGTCTCGGATGCAAAAAAGTCGTCGCCGATTTCGACGGGTCACCGACGCATGGGGTGCCCCACCTATTCAGAGGCTGTCGAGAGGCCATGTAGCGTAGGCTTCCAGCCTGCACAGTAGCAGCCGGCGTTCTCGCAAGCCGTTTTTTGACAGCGTTCATCGGCGAGGGCTTCGGTGACGCAACCAATTGCCGAGCAAGAAATTATGGCACTCGCCATGTAGGGCGGGTTGTAAATATTCAGTAAACCCGTGTGCGGAATAGCGTGGGTTTCGTGTCGGCAGGCTTGCGCTAGGCCCGGCATTTATGCCGGGTATTGGAGTGGTTGCCATTGCCCCCCGTTCCGCCCCGCCGCC
>JAGLWJ010000370.1 GCA_023133475.1 Phycisphaerae bacterium
CCACCCTACGCCTGGGGGGTCAAAGTGTAGGGCGGGTTTCACCCGCCATGAGACCTTGGAAACCAGGGCTTGACTCATGTGTGACGGTTGCTAGACTACCGCAGCTTGGTGGAGGGTTGTAGAGTCGTGGTGATTATGCAGTCATGACGGGCAAGCCTCCGAAACGAGTGTCGGTGTGGGTGCGGCATGCCGGCGTGGGTGTCGATTTCGCCGCAGCCGTCGCGGTGTTCACCCTCATCGGTTACTGGATCGATCGCCACTGGCAGTTAGGCCATAAAGCGACCATCACGGGAGCGGTATTAGGCTTGGTCGGTGGCATGTACAATTTGGTCCGTGCATCGCTGGCGGCGTTCAAGGAGATCGATCGCCAAGAGGATGACCGCGACGGCAAGCCAAAATCATGAAGCGTCGCCCGGAATTGATGGCCTTGCGATACCTTCAGCTATTGGGTGTGGGTATTGCAGCCCTGGGCGTGGCGGCGGCGATGGGGTATTACCCGACCCTGCGCTTGGGCGGTGGTGAAGCCGTCCGGGCCATGTTCGCCGGATGTGGGGTGGCTCTGATTGCTGGAGGGGTTGGGATTATCCCGGTTTGCACCGCGAGGTTTTCCGAACTGGACCCCGCGGCGGTGACTAATCGGGTTTTGCTATCGACCGCATTGCGGATGGTGGTGGCTTTGGCGATCACGCTCAGCGTGGTTTTGAGCGGCTGGTTTCCCAAGGCCCCGCTGTTGGTTTGGATCGCAATTGCGTATGTGGTTACGTTGCTGGCTGACACGGTTTACCTGGTTGGCATCTTGAAGGTGACCCAGCCTCGGAAAAAGCCATGACGAATTTGCTCGCCTCAAGCAATCCGCTGACCCACGTGGTCCAGCATCCTTATGTTGAAGTCCCCTTCGCCTTGCTGTGGACGAAGGAGCAGACGATTCTAAGCAACCAGATCATGATGATGATCGTGGCTGGGGTGTTGCTGATCGTGTTTCTGCCCCGGGCGATCCGTGGTCGCCGGAATGCCGGCGAGGTGGAGCAGTTGACCCCCAAGGGGGCGTACAACTTTATCGAGAGCATCTGCCAATACTTCCGCAAAGAGGTGGCGGAGCCGGCTCTGGGGCCTCACACGGATCGCTTCATCAAGTACATCTGGAGTGCTTTCTTCTTTGTGCTGACCGTTAACCTGCTGGGCCTGATCCCCTTTGACGCGGTGGCGTATTTCGTGACCGGGATGCCGGCCCACCCCCTGCACATCGGGGGGACAGCCACAGCCAACATCTACACGACCGGCACCTTGGCGGTTTGCACCCTTATCATGATGGTGGTCAACGGGTTTCGTTTGGGCGGCAAGGCTTATCTGGCCCACTTCTGCCCCGGGCCGGCCTACATGGCCCCGCTGATGATCCCGGTGGAGATCATCGGGCTGTTCGCCAAGATTTTCGCTTTGGCTGTTCGTCTTTTTGCCAACATGATGGCTGGGCATATCCTGCTGGCGGTATTGATAGGGTTTACGTTAAGTGCGTTTGCCGTCGGGGCGGGCATGGGTATTGTGGTTACCATTCCGGTGATTATCGGGAGTGTGGCAATCAATTTCCTGGAGCTTTTCGTCGCGTTTCTGCAGGCGTTTATCTTTACGTTTTTGACGACCCTGTTTATCGGCATGTCCGTAAACGTCCACCATGACGAGCACGAACACGCGGAGGGTCAGGCGGCGGCGCATTGAATAGAAACTGAATCGCCATGCCCGAACAGTTGTGGGGCGGTTGGGTCGTAAGGCGTGAGAGCGTGATGGCGAGATGAATCGGCGGTCAGCCCCCACCTGGCAGTCACATACAGTCGAAAGGTTTACAGACGATGAGCAAAAAGACCACATGGTTGGTTCTTGGTGTGATGGCATTAGGCCTTTTCATGATGGCCAATAGCGCCTTTGCAGTGGGGGATGATGAGCACGCGGCGGCAGTTGAAACTCACAGCGGAACCGCGCTGTTGGACGCCGATGGTGCCCGCAAGCTGGGTGGTGCCATTGGGGCCGGTCTGGTGATTATGGGCGGGGCAGCCGGGATCGGCCGGGTCGGTGGTAGTGCGGTCGAGTCGATGGCCCGCCAGCCGGAGGCATCCGGCAACATCAGCACCGCGATGATTATCACCGCGGCGATGATCGAAGGGGCGACGCTGTTTGCCGTCGTGGTGACCTTGCTGGCGGTGCTTTAGTAGGATGTGGGTGGCCCATCGCTTTAGCGGTGGGGGACGCGAATGATCGACAAAGTTGGTGACCACATGCTCATTTTTGATTTCAAACGTGCCCCGGTTTTAGCGGTGCTGGCAGCCGTGCCGGCCTTGGCATCGGAGGGCGGCGAGGCGGTTAGCCCCTTTGCCGGGAACTTCGGAAATGCCTTGTGGACGCTGGTGATCTTTGCTCTGGTGGTGGTGCTGCTGGGCAAGTTCGCATGGGGTCCGATCCTCAACGCCTTGCAGAAGCGCGAGGAGTTCATCCGCGCGTCGCTGGACCAGGCCAAGAAGGATCGTGAAGAGGCCCAAGCCAAACTGGCAGAGCACACCGCGCAGTTGAAGAATGCTCAGGATGAGGCGGACGCTCTCCTCGAGCAGGCCCGCCGCGATGCCGAGATCGCACGGCTCAAGATCAAAGAGGAAGCCCAGGACGAAGCCGATGCTCTGCTCGAGCGGGCCAAGGGCGAGATTGACCTGGCACGCAGCACAGCCATCAAAGAGATTTACGAAGTTGGTGCCCAATTGGCAACCAGCGCGGCGGGCAAAATCCTTGGCCGCGAAGTCGATGCCGAAGAGCACGAGCGGCTGATCGCCGAGTCCATCGAGGCGCTGGCCAGCCGCAGGAATTAATGAGGCAAGAGGCAAGAGGTGGGTGGCCCACCGCTTTAGCCGTGGGGAACGCGAATAGTCCGCTGATTCGCGTCCCCCACGGCTAAAGCCATGGGCCACCCAACCGCGCAACGCGACAAAGGCGGGTGAAACCCGCCCTACAACAGGATCGAGTGGCTTTTCATGACGACCGTTGACGACACAGCCATCGCCATCGCAGACGAATACGCCGAGGCAGTCCTGAGACTGGTGGAGGAGCGAGGCGTAACCGATGAGTTCATGTCCGAACTCGGCGATTTTGTGGGCTATATCGAATCGGAGACGGCTTTTGGCGACTTCCTCGATAGCCCGATCGTCGATACCGAGAGCCGCCGCGACCTGCTCGAACGCACCCTCCGCGACAAGATGAGCGACATCCTGCTGGATACGATTCTGGTGCTCAACAGCAAGGGGCGGGCCGGGCTGATTCCGTTGTTGCACAAGCGTCTACAGGTGGCGTTGGATAAGCGTCGCAACGAGGTGGAGGTTCTGGTGACCACCGCCCACCCGCTCACCGAGGAGTTGCGTGAGCGGTTGATACGGGTTCTGGCGGACCGCACCGGGTGCAAACCGCGGCTGGTGGAGCAGGTGACCCCGTCCATCATTGCCGGGGTGAAGGTTCAGATTGGCGATGAGGTGCTGGACCTTTCGGCATCTAATCATTTGCGGCGGATGCGCGAAGCCCTTGTCGAACGAGCGTCGCACGAACTCCATACGGCGGAGCAGCCCTTCGTGGCAGATTGACCCCCAAGAGGTGAGCGAAGATGAAATTCAAAGTCGATGAGATATCGTCGATCATCAAGCAGGAAATCGAGAACTACCGCACCGAGATCGATGTGGCGGAGGTCGGCAAGGTGCTCGAGCTGGGCGACGGTGTTGCCCGGCTTTACGGGCTGAAGAACGCCATGGCCGGTGAGATGCTCGAATTCGAGAACGGGGCCATCGGGCAGGTGTTCAACCTTGAAGAAAGTTCGGTCGGCGCGGTCATCCTCGGCGATTACCTGGGCGTCAAGGCGGGCGACACGGTCAAGCGAACCGGCCAATTGCTCAGCGTGCCCTGTGGCGAGGCGATGCTGGGGCGGGTGGTCAATCCGCTGGGGCAACCGCTCGACGGCAAGGGGACCATCGAGTCGCCGCATCGCAGGCCGCTGGAGTTTCACGCCCTGGGCATCGCCGAACGCCAACCGGTCAACCAGCCGCTCCAGACCGGAATCAAAGCCATCGACAGCATGATCCCCATCGGACGCGGACAGCGCGAGCTGATCATCGGAGACCGCAAGACCGGCAAAACCGCCATCTGTATCGATACCATTATCAACCAGAAGAGCACCGGCGTCATCTGTGTCTATGTGGCTATCGGGCAGAAGGAATCGACCGTAGCCGGCGTGGTCGAGTCGCTGCGCAAGCACGATGCGATGGACTACACCATCGTGGTCGATGCCAGCAGCGCCAAAGCCGC
>JAGLWJ010000371.1 GCA_023133475.1 Phycisphaerae bacterium
GCTGGCAGTCCTGGCTGAGGCCCTGGGCAATCGCACAAACGTCGCCGAGCCCGTCGTCGTCACAATCCGCCTGCTGGGGGTTTGCGTGGTTCGGGCAGTTGTCGCAAATGTCCCCCACATTGTCAGAGTCAACATCCTCCTGGGCGGGGTTGAATACCTCCGGGCAGTTGTCGACGTCGTTGAGGATTCCATCCTCATCAATATCGGTGTTCATGCGTGCGACGCGGAACCCGATAGTGGCCCATTCGAACGTTGCGCTGTAGCGATTGCTGCGGTCGGCCCACAGGCTGTTTATATAGTCGTTAAACGAACCGCCACGAGCATACCGCTCAAGAGTCCCGCCGGACTGCACGTACACGCTTTCGACCCATTCAAACACGTTCCCCCCTTGGTCGAAGGTGCCGTATGGGCTGGGCGACCCGACGTATGCACCGGCCTCCGTGAACGGGGAAGAAGGAGGATCATCCTCCCAGCAAGGAACCGGCCAGCCAAAATTCGCCGAGTTGTCGCCGCCGGGAGGCACCGCCGGCCAGCACTCATCACTTATAGTGGGGAAGTCCCAGTACCCGGCGTCCGCAGAGCCGCCTTTGTAATAGGCAGCTTTGTACCACTCGTCCTCGCTGGTCAGGAACACCAGCGCACCGGGGTTGCGCTGGCCCACCGATTCTGCGCCCGTGAACGTGTAAGCCCCGTCCTCCGTCGTGGAAGCGTCTTGAGCACCGGTCGGCTGACCGTTGTGGAGCCAGTTGGCGAACCGCATGGCGTCGTATCCATTTACATAAATCACGGGGAGGTAACCGTAACCGGACGGCACCGAGTACGTGTAGCTACCGGGAGTGCCACTGCGAGTAATCAGGCAGATTTCACACCCCCAATAATCATCAGCCCAGTCCTCGCACTGGGCCGGGTTATACAGCCCATACGTATCCGTCGCCGCGACGGCGTTGAGAAACACGACGTACTGGGCGTTGGTCACCTCGTATTTGCCGATGTAGTAGTGGTAATCGACACTGCCGTATGCATCGTAGCGTATGTCTGGGAAGTTCCCCAGGTCGTCGACGCGAACCCAGTCGATGATGGCGGTGTCGACCGCCGGGTCGCACTCGTCGGGAATCCAGTTTCCATTGCGGTCCTGGCTGGTGCCGGCGGTGATGTCGCATTTGTCGGGGATACCGTTAGGCTGACAGTCTTCACTGGTGCCGGAGGCAAGGTCGTACTCATCGGGAATGCCGTTCGACTGGCAGTCCTGGCTGGAGCCGGCGGCGATCTCACACTCGTCGGGAATCCCGTTCGGCTGGCAGTCATGGCTGGTTCCGGAGGCGAAGTCACACTCGTCGGGAGTGCCGTTCGGCTGGCAATCCTGGCTGGAGCCGGCAGCGATCTCACACTCGTCGGGAATCCCGTTCGGCTGGCAGTCCTGGCTGGAGCCGGCAGCGATCTCACACTCGTCGGGAATCCCGTTCGGCTGGCAATCCTGACTGGAGCCGGCAGCGATCTCACACTCGTCGGGTATCCCGTTGGGCTGACAGTCATGGCTGGTGCCGCCGGCGATGTCGCATTCGTCGGGAATGCCATTGTTATTGCAATCCGGCACATCACCCAAAGGTGGTATCTCGCATTCGTCGGGGATGTCGTTTTGGTTGCAGTCCCGGCTGCTGCCGCTGGCTTGCGGAAGGTCGCACTCGTCCGGGATACCGTTATTGTTGCAGTCATTCCATTCCAATTCGCACTCATCGGGTATGTCGTTGTGGTTGCAGTCCTGGCTGCTGCCGCTGGCTTGTGGAAGATCGCACTCGTCCGGGATGCTGTTGTTATTGCAGTCATTCCCCTCCAGTTCACACTCGTCAGGTATATTGTTGTAGTTGCAGTTCTGGCTGCTGCCGCTGGCTTGTGGAAGATCGCACTCGTCCGGGATACCGTTATTGTTGCAATCCGGGCCGCTCTCGACACAATCCGGGCCTGTTATGCGCATCTCATAGTTGTGAGCCCATGGCGACGGACCCGCCAAACGGATCCGGTAGGTTGTCCCGGCTGTCACCGCAATACTCAGTTCCTCGTAAAAGGCTTCACACCAGAAATCCGACGGCGTGACGAAGTCATAGACACATGCCAGTTCGTTTGCCATGTCACCCGGACAACCCGTGTGCACCGAAACTGCCGTATCGTAACTAAACTCTATGCCGCATAACCCAATCGCAAGAGTGCCATCCTCGGCAGGTGTATACCTATACCAGACATCGCCGTAAGAAGGCCCATCGCCGCCATAGCACGTGGCTTCGCCATCAATACTCGAACCATATAAATTGACGATACAACTACCGGGGCAGATCAACGAGGCAGCCCCACAGAACTCCCCCGGGTCACCTGCTGTGTAGCCGCCACCAGTCGTCAGTTCGCACTCATCGGGAATCCCGTTCGGCTGGCAGTCCAGGCTTGTGCCCATCGCAATATCGGTGCTGTCTTCGATCCCGTTGCTGTTGCAGTCCACCTCGGGATCGACCGGGAGAATCCGCGCGGAGAAGTACACCGTGGAACCACTGAGCCACAGCGCCCGGCCGGTGATAATGCAGCCTCCCCCCCAGTCATAGGTCTGCAATATCGGCGTCTGGTAGCTCCCTCCAAAGCCGGTCTCGTTCGCCGACCACAGAGAAAGCTCCGCGGTATCCAAGTGGTTCGTCCCGTTCTCGAATGTGAACGCACTTCCGGTAATGTCGAAAACACCACCGAAACCGGCAGGGCTGCCCCAGTCCACCGCCACAACATGTATGTAGTTGATCACACCCGGCACTAAGCTGGTGCTAAGCTGGTAATTAACCGTCCAGTCACCTCCAGCGCCCACGTGAGTGCCGGTAACGCTGTCGTCCGTGCTGAGATAGAGATCAAATGCGTTATCGGCACTCAGAGTTGTATTGAAAGTGGTTGATCGCGAACCGATGGAAGGTCTGATGGGCTTGGTGCCGGCTTTGGCGGCGCTTTGGGCGTCGGGCTGGGCCATCCCCGTGTTGACCAGCCCGCCATCGGGAGACGGAGCTACAACACCACCCGATGGTGCTGACATAAGCCCCGCACCGGAGACCAGCATCGCCCCGAGTGCAACAATAGGGAAACCGGCAAACAGCGTTGGATTCGTTTTAATGCGCATCGATCTGCTCCTTTTCGTTCATGCCGTCTTGTCGCCGTGCGATGGACTTCCGATCAGTACCGCGACCGTAAGG
>JAGLWJ010000372.1 GCA_023133475.1 Phycisphaerae bacterium
CTCGTCGCCGTCCTTGCCCATATGCACCTCGCAGCCGTTGCTGACCAGCACGTCGCGGACGGTCTCGCGGATGATCTCTTCGTCGTCCACCACCAGCAGGCACTTTTCGCTGAGCACCGGGTCGCGGTGCGGCCCGCGTACCCCCCCCGGGCGAATGCCCAGCACCCCACGCTGCGGGCTGGTCAGCTTCTTGACCGCGTCGCGGATGGAAACGGCGTTCTCGGTGATCTGGTTCAGGCGATGCCGCAATTCGTCATGCCCGATATAATCTTCGACGAGGTTGGAGGTGATGGTGAGGATGTCGTTCAGCGGGGCGGTGATCTCCGCCATGACGTCAACCCCGAGCTGCCCGGTGGTAGTGTGTCGTTCGGTCACCAACAAATCGAGCATGTGCAGCGCCAAAGCCACGTGCCGCCCGAAAATCTGCAAAAACTGGCGGTCGTCCTCGGTGAAAGCTGCCGGCCTGTCACTCTCGATGTTGAATATGCCGACCACCTGATCGTGCAGGCGAAGCGGAACAGTCAAAGAAGAACGCGCATGAGCAATGCCGGGAATGTACCGCAGGTCCTTGGTCACGTCCGGGCAGATGTAGCTTCGCCCGGTATGGGCCACGTACCCGCAAATGCCGTTCCCCTCGCTCGAGGCATAGAGGTCGATTTGCTCAACCTCGTTGGGCAGGCCAACAGAGAGCACCATCTCCAGCTTGTTGGTCTTCTTGTTCAGGACTGATACCGCGAAATTGTCGAAGTGCATCAGCTCGCGGGTGTATCGGATAATCTTCTGTTCGAGCAGGTCGAGACGTTCATGAGCATTAAGACGGGAAATCTGTTCGGCATCGAGACGCACCAGTTCCCGCCCGGCATTGTCGATGGCGTCGATCTGCTCCTGCATGCGGCGGGCTTTGGTGACGTCCCATACCACCGCAGCCACCTGGGTCACCCGGTTGTTCAGGTCGATGACCGGCGTGGCGGTGATCTCGATGGACTCCTGGTTGTTGGTGTTGAAACTAAAACGGCGACCGCGTAGATTTGCCGGTCGCCGATCACTCTCCGAGGTCGCCCACGAAAATGTCTCCGCACAGAGCTTGCAGACTCGCTCTTTGATCTCATTGCTGAAGCTGAGCATTCGGGGGTTGGCCCAGACCAGTTGGCCGCCCTGTTCCACAATGCAGATTCCCTGAGTCACCGATTCGAGGATAGCGGTGGCTTGTGGGCACAATGCCACCCACTCGGGCAGATGAAAATTTGCCGGCCCGCCCATCACCAGATCAAATTCTTGAATCTGCATGAGTTGCAGGGCGTCTTCCACTGAATCGACGGTGGTCACGCTACCGTGTTCCGCGATCCAATTCAGCGCTTCGGCATTGCCCGCATCCGCGTCGTCCGCCTCCGCGTGCTGAATCACCAGCGCACGCAATGTTTTGGTGTCTGTCTCTTGCATTACGACCACTTTCCTCCTACCGGATCGTAGCATCACAATCACGCAGAGTCTTCTGCATTGCAAAAACTCCCTGCCATTATAGTAGCTTAACACGCAAGCCCGGTCGAGCACAAGCCCCCCGCCCCCCGTCTTCAAGGCAATCGCATATAGCCCGGATAATTCACCGCGGAACACGCGGAAAATGGAAAATGGAAAATGAAAAATGGAAAATGGGAAAACGGCGTAATCACAGTTGTAGGGCGGGTTTCACCCGCCTTTGTGGCGTGATGCCGCGGGTGGAACCCGCCCTACCATGTTCGGCGATGGGGTATTCACCGGGGCGCCGTGCACTTTCGCACGGCGTGCCCACCTCCAACCGCACGTAGCGGTGCTCGAATGACGTGAGATTTTTCGGAACTTGACGTAATATCTGGTGAAGGCGGGTGGAACCCGCCCTACAACCTGTATTGCCGTACCTCGATTTCTTCGCGGGACGCGCAAAAGAAGCGGCCCTACCTGGATTGGCCGCTCCCTTACGGTCGCGGTACTGATTTGGGCTGCGGCCGGCCAAAAAATCTGCGCGAACGACAAAGAAATCGAATGTTTGCATTGCAGAGATCGCAGAGTTGAACAGAATAAGAAGTTAGGGAAGTTCAGAGGAAAAACTCAAATACACCAGGTCAACAGGAGAGATCGGTTGTTTGGTGAACATTCGGTAAACTTGTGTTCCGGGCGGCACACAACGCCGTGAACCTGGCGATCCGTCGTCTCCTCCGGAGGCTAAGGTGCTGCTGACGAAAACATCGAAATGGCAATAATCGACGTCGCAAAAATCGCCACGGACGAATCCACCAAAGCCCCCAAGGGCAGCATCCGCTCGCCCCAGTTCCGGCGGATGGTGAGCTACGTTTGGCCTCATCGCAAATACCTGGCTGTCGGAATCGCTGCCGCCTTTGTCGCTGCCGTCCTCAGCGCCGTCAGCATCACCGCCATCGTACCCGTGCTCAACATCCTTTTGTACGAGCGAGGACTGCACGGGTGGCTGGATGTTACCATCGCCGAGGCCCGCACCGACACCAGGAACCTCGAGCTGGTCCTGGTCCTCGACGAAGAATCAGCCTCCGCCGCGGAGTGGTTCCAGAAGGTGGCAGAGGCGCCCGCGGGCAGCATTATGCCGTTCCGGACCCGTTCCGGCACCGCCGACGGCGATACCGCCGAACTGCACGAAGAGCCACTGGCGGACCCGCCCTGGTGGTGGAGCGTTGTTCGACCGCTGGTGGTGCTGGTGCCGCGCGACATCAGCCGCTTCACCGCGATGGTCTACATGATGGCGTTTGTGACTGTCGTGGTTCTGTTGGGTAACATAGCGAGGTTCTTTGCCGAGTACTTTGTTTGCATTGGAGTGTTTCGAGGACTCATGGACTTGCGGCGGCACCTCTATGCCAAGGTGCTCATGCTGCCCATGTCGTTCTTTACGCAGAACACCGCCGATATCGTCTCCCGCTTCGTCCAGGATGCCCAGGAGATTCAACGCGGGCTATTGGTGCTGTTCGGCAAGTTCGTTCGTGAGCCGTTGCGTGCGTTGGCCATCCTTGGGGTGGCTTTTATGTTCGACTGGCGGATTACGCTTACGGTGCTGATTGTAGGCCCCTGGGCGGTGCTGATCTTCATTAGGGTGGGGCACAGCATCCGCAAGGCAAACCGCAAACTGCTACAGGTGTACGGGCTGATGATCGACGCTTTGACCACCACGTTGCAAGCGATCCGGGTGGTCAAAGCCTACACCACGGAGAAGACCGAGCGTATCCGCCTGTGGCGGATCGACGAGCAGGGTTTCAGGCAACAACTGCGTATCGCGATGTTGCGGGCCTGCCTCCGCCCAATGCTCGAGGTTCTGGCGGTGATGGCTGCCTCGGTGGCCATCGTGTGGTTGGGCAAGCAGATGATCGAGGGGGAGATTGATCCTGCCAGATTCGGTGGATTGGTTTTTGCTTTGGCTGCGTCCTTCGACCCGCTCCGCAGGCTTGCGGACGTTTACACGCGCATCTCGCGGGCGGCGGCGGGAGCCGACCGCATCTTCGCCGTGATGGACCTTGCCTCGGAGGCACAACTATTCGAAGGCGTGACCCGGTTACCGGAATTGGCGGAAAAAATCGAGTTCCGCGATGTGTCGTTCACCTATCCGGGGGCAGCCCAACCGGCACTAGCCCAAATCAACCTTACGGTGTGCAAGGGTGAGGCGGTAGCCGTCGTCGGGCCTAACGGCTCAGGCAAGACCACCCTGGTCAACATGTTGCCGCGGTTCTTCGATCCGGATGAGGGGGTGGTGTGCTTCGACGGGGTGGACATCCGGACCGGCTCGCTTAAAAGCCTCCGCCGGCAGATCAGCCTGGTCACCCAGGACACGGTGATATTCGAATCCACCCTGGCTGACAACATCGCCTACGGCACCGGGAGCGCCACTCGTGAGCAGGTGATCGCCGCCGCTCGGCAGGCTTATGCCGATGAGTTCATTTGCGCCAAGGAGCAAGGCTACGATACCATGGTCGGCGAACGGGGTTCGACTCTCTCGGGGGGGCAGAAGCAGCGTCTCACCATCGCTCGGGCGGTTCTCCGCAACGCTCCGATTTTCATCTTCGACGAAGCCACCAGCCAGATCGATGCCGACTCCGAGCATAAAATCCAGGAAACCTTGAAGGAGTTCTCGAAAGGGCGGACCACCTTCATCGTCGCCCACCGTCTCAGCACCATCCGTTTTGCCAATCGGATAGTGGTGATGGACCGAGGGCGAATCATCGACTCCGGAACCCACGAGGAGCTACTGGGCCGTTGCGAACTCTACAGCACGCTTTGCAAGACCCAACTACTACAGTAGGGCGGGTTCCACCCGCCTTCGGCGGGTGGAACCCGCCCTACTGGGGGTGTTTAGCGGCGACCCGAAGGGGAGCACGGAGCATAGTGGAGATTTCAAACCTCCACCTTAACCCAACGCCCACGAACGAAAACCGCAAACATAAGCACCGCCCGAAGCGTCATGTCGCCGCATATGCCCACCCACGCTCCGATAAGACCGTATCCGAAGGTGAACCCGAAGAGATAGCCCAGCGGCATGCGGATAAAGATCAGGCTGACCAGGGTGACCACCAGGGGCGAGCGGGTCTCGCCTGCCCCGCGAAGAGCGCCCACATAGACTATGCTGATTGCCAGCATCGGTTGAAAGAACGCCGCAACCCGCATAGCTTCGATGCCGGTGGCTCGCACTTGGGGATCGGTGTGCATCCACGAGAAAACAAACTCCGCCCCCCAGTAGAAAAGCACCACCACCGCCGTGGACAACAGCACACACTGCATCACCGCCTCATGCCCCACGCGACGGGCACGTCTGGGCTTTTGTGCCCCCAGAGCTTGGCCTATCATCGTGGCGCAAGCCGCCGCCCACGCCGAAGCGGGAAGATAGGTCAAAGCTTCAACCCGGATCACTATGATGTGAGCCGCATAAATAATGTCCGACTCAGCCCCATCAGCCAAACGCTTGATCATAGCCAAAAAGACGAAGTGGCCTGACCACATCAGCGCACCATCAGAAGCCGCAGGCAATCCGATACTCATAATGCGCCGCGCCAGCCCAACGTCGAAATGCCCGATCGTTTTGTCGATCCGCAAGCCGCTACGACCACGAAGCAGCACCACCACGATTATCAAACAACCGCTGAAACGGGCCACAAGCGTCCCAACCACAATACCATCGACGCCAAAAGCCGGCAGCGGCCCGGGGCCAAAGACCAATAGAGGCGAAATCACCATGTTGAGGGCATTGACCGCCACGAGAACCTTCATCGGTGTTCGCATATCACCGACACCGCGCAATGCAGCACAGGCCACCAGCG
This sequence comes from Phycisphaerae bacterium, assembly GCA_023133475.1. Taxonomy (GTDB): domain Bacteria; phylum Planctomycetota; class Phycisphaerae; order UBA1845; family UBA1845; genus JAAEQG01. The sequence continues at coordinate 5,307 of JAGLWJ010000372.1, forward strand.
TCACACTGTTGGCCATGTATCCCACCGCCTCAAAGTGCAGATAGCGCACAACGATATCATAGGCTCGCCCGCTCATCCCTTGCCAGGATGCGAAGGCAGGGGCCATCGTGTACATGAGAAAGCACCCGCCGATCCCCACAAACACAGCCAACCCCAGCGATTGATTCGCTATGCGATTGGCTTTGTGTGGATCGCCACTCCCGATGGAGCGTGACACCAGGGCGGTTGTGGCGGTGGCTACGAGTTCGAAAAGCATCACCGCCAACCAGGCGACATAGGCAGCCAGCCCGACGGCACTGGTCGCTTCCACGCTGATTTGCCCAGCCAGAAACGTATCTACGATGCCCACGGTGGTATTGAGAATCTCTTGGCCTAGGACCGGCAAAGCCAGCGCCAACAGGACACGACGCACGTTTCCGCGGGTCACCAGGTTGGGCGGTAGGAGCGTGGCGGCGATTTTCAATTCCTCAACAGAGCAAGCCTCACCACGGAGACAACCACCGGATCGACCGGGTCTGTCAGGTGGCAAAACGAGCGATAACGCTACCCGACCAGCCGCACGGATTCAACCAATACGTAACCTGAAACAAGACATGTGTCAGGGTGAGAACGACGTTTGGGGCATGAGAATGGAGAATGGAGAATTGAGAATGGAGACACTCGCAACGACACCGGGGTATTTGGCAACGACAAGTCCGTAGCGTTTAGCGGCTCCCCAACGGGGAGCGCGAAGAATGGAGCGTGAAGAACTGAGAAAACGGTGCAATCACAATTGTAGGGCGGGTTTTACCCGCCTTCCTGGCATGGCGTGGCGGGTGGAACCCGCCCTACACCTCTTGCCTCTTGCCTTGATTCGGCGGGTGGAACCCGCCCTACACTGCTGCGTAGTTATTTTTACGCCGGCCCTAAAATCCCCACCGGCAGTTTGCTTGTCAAGCCATGGCGGTATAAATTGGGGTAATGGATGACAGCTTCCCACATAACATAGCCCAAGTTGCCGAGTGGCTTCACCATGCCGACAGCGTGGCGGTGATGACCGGAGCCGGAGTATCCGCCGAGAGCGGCATAGCCACCTTTCGTGACGCCGGTGGCTTGTGGGAAGGCCACCGCCCCGAGGATGTGGCCACTCCCCAGGCGTTTCAGCGTGATCCAACCATGGTCTGGCGCTTTTACAATGCGCGACGCTCCCAGTTGCTCCAATGTCAGCCTAACCCCGCTCATTATGCCCTCGCCCAGCTCGAACGTGACTGTGCTAATTTTTGCCTGATCACCCAGAACGTGGACGGCCTGCACCGCACGGCGGGCAGCCGCAACCTCATCGAACTTCATGGCGACATATGGATCGACCGATGTTGGGATTGCAACCATGCCCAACGGGTCGATAAGGTCAGTGCCGAACCCATTCCAGCCTGCCCCAAGTGTGGTGGCATGATGAGGCCTGGCGTCGTCTGGTTTGGCGAGACGCTGCCTCCTGGCGCCATCAACGATGCCCAGGCCGCCGCAGCCCGTTGCGAGGTCATGCTGGTCATCGGCACCAGTAGCATGGTTCAACCGGCTGCGTCGCTCGCCATGTTCGCCGCTCAAGCCGGCGCCAAGGTCGTGGAGATCAACCCGCAAGCCACCCCCTTGACCCACTCCGCCGATCTGGTCATCGCCGAAAAGGCAGGCACCGCCATGCCCGCGATCCTCGAAGCGATCGAGGAGAGTTGAGAAAATGGAAAATGGAAAATGGAAAATGGAAAATGGGGGGATGGCAACATCGTCGTTATGTGCACACGTAAGTGCTTGGCGGCGACAATCCGCAGTTGTAGGGCGGGTTTCACCCGCCTTTGCGGCATCGCGCGGCGGGTAGAACCCGCCCTACAACCTTAGTGATGACAATCCGTAGCGTTTAGCGGCTCCCCAACGGGGAGCGTGGAGCATGGGGATGATAACATGGGGAATTGGGCAACGAAGAACTGAAAACGTCGCCAAGTCAGCATTTTCCATTTTCCATTTTTAATTTTCCATTTTCTGCCCTACTTGCCGGGCGAATCCTGCCCGCAGGTGGGAGTGTACAGGTAGGGGGCTATGGATGGCGGGGCGTCGGCGAGGTTAGTTAAGTTGAAGGTCTGCACTAAATCCTCTGTTGGCGGCAGGAAGTAGCGGCGGCAGTGGTTGTCCGGGTCGAGAACAAACAACACCCGCAGGCTGGCAACACAGCGGGCACGCTTCACCCGCGCCACCCAATCGTGCATCTGTGACACGCCGGCGGGCGTGGGGCAAGCTGGTATCCAGGTCTCCAACGCGATCTCGTCGTGGAAGTTGCTGAAGACCAACAGGCGGTCGTCTCCGTGACGCTTAAGCCATTCGTAGAGAGCGGTGCTGTGCGGTTCAAAATACACTGCCCGCCGGTGGTAGGGCGTTGTGCGGTGATCCGCTTCCAGTTGGCGTTTGTAAGCTAGAGGCCATTCCTGCCGCACCAGCCACCAACCGGCAACAAGCAAGACCACACACGCACCCATACGAACCACACGCAGGGGCACCAGCAATACCGGAGCCGCAAAGAGCACAAAGTACAACGGCTTGATCGGCTGGTAGTAGCGGCCTAATGCGACATAGTTGAACTTGTCCCCGAAAAACGTCGTCGCCCCCACCAGCACGACCATCAACGCCGCCACGACAAACGCACTTAAACCAACTGCCGGGTTCGCCATAAACCGCCGCAGCCGCCGCCGGACGGGCGGTATGACCACCACGACGGCAACGACCGCCGCCGGCCACAACGCAAACACCCAGCGACTGTACCAGTGATAGTCATAGAAACCGAACCGCGTGAAGTTCCACCATGCCTGGCTGAGCATGTCGGGCGTGAAATGGAACCCAACCGTAGATCCCAGGTTCAACTGAGCCTGCGCCCGTCCCAGCCCGAACATATGATTGATAAGCAACAAGGCCAGTATCGGAGCGGCGGCGGCCAATCCAAACGCGCCGAGGTGTCGCAATTGCAACCTCCGCAGCAGGAGCCATTCGACCAGCAGATACCCCCCGATACCCAACGGCACGAACAGGCTGGCATATCGAATCCAGAACAACCCCCCAGCACCCAGTCCAGCCGACACCAACCACGCAGCAGCCCAACGACTCGAAGCTGTATCAACAGCGGGTTTGTCCAGACGGCGGATCGCTTTGCTGGTGGTGAGCAATACAAACGGCAGGGCTGCGACTAGAACGGCATCAGTCGATGGGTCAAGCAGCATCGAAACCGAGACGGAGCACCCGGCAGCCACACCAGCCAACAGAACCCCACAAAGGCCACCCGGCATCGCCCGCTTGGTCCAGGCAAACCAGCCCACCAAAGCCAGTCCGCAGCAAAGAACATTGAGCGCTTGAGCAGCTTGCACCGTCTCGGTGCCCAATACCCAACGAACGGCGCACAAAAGCAGCGGATAACCCACCGGCCAACGGGTTAAAAAAGCCCAATCCTGTTGCCACTCCCACGGCTGGAACGGCGCGTGCGGCAGCAGGGTGGTGAGCCCATCACCTGCGTAAAACCGATCCGCCGCCAGAAAAATATAGGCATTGTCGGAGATGATGACCGGAGCGATTTGGCTCCGTTGCGGCAATATCGCCGGCGCGCCCACCACCACGACAATCGCGGAAACCCAGCCCAGGCAGCATAACGCCGGGCTGAGTTGCCGTTTGCGCTGTGTCACGAAGTCGCACCTCTCCGATAACCCGTAGGCGATCGCCGGGGGTCTTTGCCCCCGCCGCCGTGGTGTCTCGGCAACTTGCTCTCTTTGCAGGTTATCGGAGGTTGAAACCCCACCGCATGAATCGAATCCGCTTCCCCCCAGGGCAGGTTGATGCCAACCGTTCCTGAAGAAGAAGGGAACGCAGGGGAAATGGGGAATTCGCTGATTTCCGCGGATCATAATGGCGACTGGTTTTTGCCGTTTCAAGGAAAGATCATGTGGAGGCAAAGGTTTCCACGAACTGCGAAAATCAGCGTTTAATCGTACTGCCGTCCACCTCGACCTTGAGATTCAGGGTTGTATCCACACTCATGACACCTGGGAGTGTTGTCTATACTAGCCCCCTGACGGCGTAACCAGAACAGTCGGGATGCAATCGCTGCCGAGAGAATGGCAAATCCCGTCACAACGATACTAGCCCAGTAGGGCGGGTTTCACCCGCACCACGCACCCCGGCGGCGATTCCCGGTCGATCTCGAAACCCACTTCGAGAAACGCCTTGATGACCTCGATGTTCGTCTGGGCGTGGTGGGACAGCCTCAGTGTGCGGAACTCGCCTCCGCCGGCCAGTGCGAGCGGGATCAGTAACTGGTCCGTCAGGTACTCGCCGACCGGAACGCCCTTCGACAGGTAGCGTTGGGCCTGCTGGATCGCCTTGTCTGCGACGGTCTCGGCTGGGACCTGTCGTTTGCCGAAGCCGGTGAACACTTCGGTCAGGTGCTCGCACTCGATTTCGATCGTAACAACGTTCCCCGGCCCACGGGAGCCTGCTACCTCTTCGACGACGAGGTCGGCGTCGGTGAGCCCCAGCTTGCCGGCGATGACTCGCAACTCGCGCTCAGCGATGTTGCGTGGCAGGTGCGCCACCGTCGCCGTCGCCGTCACTCGCTTCGTCTCGCCGCGCTCGAGCAACTCGATCGGGGCCAGGTTGGCCGCCGGCGTGATCGTCACGTGAAACTCACCGCCGCCAGCCGGGTAGAAGCCGGGGCGCACGAGCGTCGCGTTGACCGTCGGCCCCATGCGGTTGACCAATGGCAGGAACGCTCTTGACAGGAAGTCGAACGGTGGCGCCCACGGGTTGTGTGTGCCGCCCTCGAGACGCAGCGCGGACGGCCCCGAAGCGCACAACAGCGCCGGCAACACTGTTTGCAGCACGAGCGTGGCACTGCCCGCCGTCCCGACGGCGAAATGATATTCGCCGGGGCGCGGTTCTCCAGGCTCGAACGTCAGTCTGGCGCTGTGCAGCGAGGCGCCGGTCACCTTCGCCTGCCCGACCTCCGTCGCCGCGTTGACAGCCGTCAGATGTTGCCGCATCAGCCCGGGCTTCTTCCGGCCGGCACGGATGTTGGTGATAGTGAACGGCTGCCCCGTCACGAGGGACAATGCCAACGAAGACCGAAGAACCTGCCCGCCGCCTTCACCTTGTGATCCGTCGATGGTAATCATGTTTATCCACCATATTTACTGCATTCACGACTGCCGTGGACCAGTATACATTCAATAAACCCGTGGTGCACCTATGCCCTCATCGGCGTCCTCTTCCGAGAGCCCCCAGCGGGGGCGGCGGAATAAGCCTGGGGTGAAGCGAAGCGGAACCCTGGGTAAGCGATCTCGTGCAATCCGAGCCTCCGAAGGGGGCGATGGAAATCATGCAACACGGCACGGATCACAATGACACCACAATGACATATCGTTCCATCGCCCCCTATGGGGGCTAGGGCCAATTTCGCTTTTGGGAAGACGATGACAAGCTGTCTGCAATGGGTGGCACGGGCAAGGGTCGCCCCCGGAAAACATTCATCATGCGATGGCGTTACTTGGCGGTCCTTGCCCGTGCTGGGCGTTGGAAGCTCTGTAGGCACCGTAGCCCAGGCCCACCCACCGCTGAAATAGGTGACTGTCCCCTATTTGCCTCCCGGATTCAAATCCAGGGCAGGCATCCTAACCAGACTGTTAGCCACAGAAAGTTCAACAGTCCAAGAATGACAGCAAGCGGGATTGCAATGAACAAAGCGATTCCTGTGCGTATTCGGAGTGAGGGAGTGGCACGCGATGTCCGTTTGTATGCAGTAATCCCGCAAAGCGTGGCTAGAAACTCGAGTAACCAGCCAAGGGCTGAACCACCAAACTCAAGCAGGTCCGGGCGTGGTGGTGAGAGGAAGATGAGAGGCCCGAAGGCCAGCACCACTCCCATAATTGCTAACGTCAGGCTAGCATTTGTCAGCAGAGGACGTGGTTGTACTGCAACTAACGAAGGAGCGATCTTCTCGCCACACTCGGGGCATCTTCCTTCCGAAGCTAGGCCTCGCAAGTTGTAGCCACAGTTGAGACAAGCAACATTGCATCCTGACACCTTTTCCATCCTTTTCCATCCGCATTTGTAGGTTCTGTCGTCAGTGACGAATCATTCGCGTTCCTCACTTCCAGAAGAGGACGTCGGCGAGCCAACCTCGGACGGCTCGGTGCGCGACTGCGTCTCCTTCGTTGGCCATACAAGCTCCGACGGAACGAGACTGATGCGTTCTCCTGTGGATAAGGTCAACGAGTCCAGTGAGCAGAGAGTGTCGTATCGTTCGAACACGATTCCTGAGCGATAGACAATCGTTCGACGCCCCCACTTCTGGTCAGTGGTGGTCCCTACATAATAGCGGTGTTCTCGCAGACGTTCGTACCACGGCCCCTGACCGGCGCAGTGTATCATCCAGATTTCGTACATCACGCCATCCACGGTTGTACGCTTCGCAGGGTAAACTGTGATATGCCAGCGCGATTGGAAGAGATTAACTCGATATTCTCCCTTCGCGTGCCGTGGGTGCTCCGTCTCTGGGTCGGAAAGATAGTAAATAGATATACCCGGTTCCAAAACCTCATAGAGCCTGTCAGAGGTCCTTGTCTCAGGAATGCCGTGGAGGCGGGCGTACATCAATTCAACGACTCTCTCCGCGCTTGTATGCAGCAACTGTGGGGGATTCTGCGTATCGACATTCTCGCAGCCCGACATGGTTGCGCATACAGTGCTGAGACAGATCACCAACAATCCAAGAACTGCTGACCGAGGCTCGAAAAGCAGGCGTCTCACCGCACAGGCAAACAGGGACTTAAGCAATACTCGTCGGACTAGCAGTGTGCTCCACATTGCGTTGCGTGCACCTTCCCCTTTGCACAAGCCCGTTTCCAGTATTGGCGATTGGCGGTACATCATAATAGCCTACTTCCATTTTGATCTTAGGAGCCTTGCTCGACGGACGACTGTCGTTCTCACCATATCCACAAGCCAGAAAAGATGTCAGGATGATTTTGCGTGTTCTTTGGGGGGCGTCCGCGGTCAAGAAAATCATTCTGACACCTTTTCTGATCTTTTCTGATGTGACTTACCCGACTCATTTGTCGGACGTTCACACTCCGGGCAAACGCCAGATGTGTTAGCTGTGAGATTGTACCCGCACCGAGGACAGAGTGGAACGAGAGCTACGGCACGCTCACGGATTTCCTGCTGGAGGAATCGACGCAAACCTGTCACTCCCCGGTGCCGGGTGATTCATCATCTCCAGGCAACTCTCGGACCACCCTGAAACCCACTACCTGCCGGAACCCAGCCCCTTTGCCAGAAAACGGGACCCGGTCAAAAATCGGCAAAGGAAAGCGTGTGGTGCAAGTGCATGCCATGGGATTATCCGCAAGCCAGGCACCACTCCGCAGCACATGGGACCAACCTTGCGCAGGACCTATAGGGTCGTGAACGACGCCCTTTGAAGCACATTGCGCATAGTATGTGTCCGAATACCAGTCGGATACCCATTCCAGCACATTACCCCGCATATCGTAGATTCCCCACTCGTTTGGCTTCAGCGCCGCTACGCGGGAGGCTCTTCCTGTCGAGTCCTCGCACCAGCCGTATTCATCCAACCCAAGACGAAAAAGACCCAACGACCAGTGAGTGGTGCTTCCAGCGCGACATGCGTATTCCCACTCCGCTTCCGTGGGCAATCGATAAACGGCGCCTTCCTTTTCAGACAACAACTTGCAGAATGCGTGAGCGTCATCCCATGAGACGCTAACTGCCGGTGAATCTCGATCTGGCGAATACTCGGCGTCCACCGTGTACTCTGGGAAAAGTCGCCGAAACTGAGTATTGGTGATTTCTGTTACCGAGATGAAATAGCCTTGGGAAATCTCCACTTGGTGGGCTTTTTGAACGTTAGCGATCCTGTGCTTGTCCGGGCCCATAGTAAACGTCCCCGGGTTTATCAGCGCGAATTTCATGCCCAGAGTATTAACCCTTGCTTGTACCCAAACCTCCTGGCGCAGTATCTCATCCTTGTCAGCCATCTTCCCTAGCTCTTCAACCACCGGCAACCAGATGCTGCGTTTACTGGCCTTTGACAGGCGGATCTGCCGCCCCAGGTCACTCGGGAAAGCTGGAGGTAGAGGTGTGCAGGGAGCGGCGGAGCGCGTGCTCAACGGCACAAGCACCATAACAGCGATCATCCCGGGCAACACAATCCTGCGACCTTGCGCCCTCGCTTGTAGGTTTCCCATCGGCGTGCTCTCAAGGCGCCATTGGGGGCGCCAGCGCCTCCATCCCAAACCCGACGCCCAAGGCTTGAATGCATACATGAACTGGAACTCCCATGGTAACTAGAAGAAGCGGCAATACATCCAGCCAGCCATGCCAACGAATTCGTCTCAACGCTACCCCCGCCCGCTCTCAGCGAATCCGGGCCAGATGAGTGGTTCCACACGTTCCTACCACCACTCGCTCCTCTTCACCAACGTCAACGTGGGGGAATCGAGCAACCTGAACCCGGAGGGATCGATCCGTCACCCGTCTCGATAATCTGGTGTCCTTTGTAATAGTATACCACCGTTCCGTCGTGGTCGCCACTGTTGGTTACCACCTTTTTGATCCGTCGGCCCAGGGCGTCGTCGGAGTTGTTGTCGTAGCCTACTTTCACGTTGTCAAACCTGGCTTTCTCTGACGCTAACGCCGCCCCGCCGTGCTCCGGTGTGGTCAGAAGACATCATCACTGGATGAAAAGTTGTCGCACTTCTCATGGCCACGCAAGCGTGGACCATGCCACCCGCCACCCTCTCTGAGGGTAGGGCGCCCAAGCTGTAGCGTTAGCCCTGGGGAACACAACTTAATGAACGATAGAGGCAAAATAGTGTGTAAGGGCCCAGGGGGCTACAGCCTATATCAAGATGAACTGACTCAGTGGAGGAAAAATGAAGCATGTCGAAAAAACGGATTCCCAAAGTAACACGCACAACCGGAATTGACCGCGTTGACTCTGCACGCTCCCCGCCAGGAGGGGAAAGCCCGGACACCGGGGCGGGACAAGGGCATTGAACCAAGGATTGACCCAATGGTTACGTGTTGTATTAACTGACTGATCTAATGGCTTACTTAACGGAGGTTTAAGTGATGCGTATCTCTCGAAATCCATTTATGGTTGGATTGGCGTGTATTCTTACCCTGAACATATGTCTTGCACCGGCGTTGTACGCACAGGGCTCGCCGTCGCGCAGTGACGAGGACGACTACCTGGCACTACAGGCATCGATTTTCGACACTCTCTTCGGCACACCGTGGACCGGGGAGGATTGGGCCTATCCCCTTGCAGAACGTGTCGAGGGGACCGGGGAATATGCGGGGGTCAATCGCTATGGGCAAGAGTTCACGTTCACGATTGTCACCGCGGAACCACTCGATCTTGAGGAAGCGGGGCTCAGCCCCGAACAGCTCCAGACCGCCATCGAGGAGCAAATCTCCATGAGCAGCATAGTCGCCCTGCTTACCACCAGCCAGGCAGAGATCGGCATTCAGGGGGTGGCGACCAGCGGCTATCTGGACGGCGAAGGGGAACTTCTCTCCTTTATCATCATCTGTGAGCTTGCCGATCCGGACGGCCCGCTCTTCCAGGATTACGGGGATGATTCCCTGGTCGTCATCCAGCCGCAGATTATGCCGTTAGGCACTGTGACTACTCAAGATACAACCGGCTCCTTCGGGGTGACGCGCAGTTACAGAGTCGGCAACATAAATAGTGCAGGTAGTGTAAATGGCCAGGGAACCAGCGCCACAGTCAAGCCGACACCAGTGAGTTTGGCCATGAGTGCTACGGTGTCCGACGATTGTGCAGCCGCTTGCCATGACGCTTACAACAACACCATGGACGATATTGCACAGACCCTGCAGGCTGCACTTACCGCAGCCCAGAACGCTCGCGACGCCGCGATCACCGCAGCTCAGAACGCTCTCGATGCCGCGCTCACCGCGGCTCAGAACGACCTCGACGCCGCGCTCACCGC
>JAGLWJ010000373.1 GCA_023133475.1 Phycisphaerae bacterium
CTCACCGCAGCAGAAAACGCCCGCACCGCTGCCATAACCGCTGCCACCAACGCCAACCGCATCGCCAATGCTGCTGCCGCCGCGACCGCAGCAGCCCAGATAAAGACGGCGGGGCTGACCTACGCCGCCGCTATGGCACTTTGCCTGGTTTCGATGCTGATCCCCTTCTTTGGGACGGCAGCGGGCGCTGCCTGTGCTATAGCCGCCACCGCCACGCTGGCGATCGCGCTAGCCCTTATCGCGGACAACCTGGCAGCAGCCATCGCCACCAATAACGCGATCATGGCAGCCGCCATAGCTGCTGCGGAAACGAAGTACCAACAGGACGTCGCCGCAGCCAACGCCGCATACGCCGCTGCTGTCGCTGCCGCCAACACCGCATACGACAATGCCGTCGCCGCAGCCAACACCGCATACGACGCTGCTGTCGCTGCCGCCAACACCGCATACGACAACGCCGTCGCCGCCGCCAATGAGGCTGCCGACCAGGCGCGTCAGGCGGCACGGGATGCACTCAATGCTTGCCTCGATGCTTGCGATGATGAGCAGGTTGCCGTGGTGGAAACTGCTGGAGCCGCCACCAAAACGTGCTCGATGGAATTGTTGACAACGCAACGGTAAACACTATACACCGTGGCTGGGGGTCCCCAATCGCTATCGCAATGATGGGATTGGGGGCTCCCGGCAGGAGGCTGGATTGTGCAGCGATTCATATTGTTCGCGTATGTAATGCTTCCCGTGGGGGTCGCTCTACTTTTAATTTCGGCGAATGTGGGGCTCCGCCGCGCCACTGACTTACTTGTAATTGCCGAACGGATTGCAGACCTTCATGATGATGCGGTTCGGCTGCATGATAGAAGCTCACCGGATCCCCAGACGTTGTCGTCCCGGCAAGAGAGTGTGCACGAACGCATTGATGCGCTCGAGGCGGAATCACGCGTGCATGTGGCTCAGTCCTCCCGCATGCAGAACCTGATAGCGTTATCGGGCATCGTCATCGTCTTTGTCGGGCTACTCATTATAGTCCTCGATGCAAGGCGACGCCTATTCGCCGCGGCTTCTGCCGTGACTGGTTCGCCCAAGGGGGAAGCTTCCGAGCGGAAAGACATTATCTGACGGCGCCGGGTGAGAAGGCTGAACGAAGAATCTCCCTCCCGGCAGGTCGGGTGGCCCATTCCGTTTTGCCGGTCCAGAGGGCCGACGAAACGGGGTGGGGCACCCATGGCCGCTCCCTTACGGTTGCGGTACTGATTGATGGGGCGACCCAAGCATCGACGAACACTTCCCACACAGCGGCAGAGCAGTGCGACGATTTGCTCTGCCGCCAGCAGAACCCACCCTTGCAAAGTGACGGGTTTGCCAACATGATTCGCAAGTTGTGAGATGGTCGCGGTCGTGTTCATGCGGCTCTTATGGAATCAGGATGCAGCCTTTGCAAGGCGCCGTTGACAACCCGAAGGCTACGCCTCGCCCGGTGACGCGAAGACCCGGTTCACGCGCGCGTCCGCTGATGTTCCGGTTGGTGCTGTCGCTGGCGTTGTTTCCTATCGTGCCGTGCGGCTGCTTAGTGCTCATGCTTACGGTTGACCGGTGCTGGGGCTTACGCTGGGCATGGTTCGACTACAGCCAGTTCTTGATGCTCTGCCTCACGGTCGGGATAACGCTGATTTCCCTGTGCATCTGGCGGGCTTGTGTGGTGTGGACGGCTGGCCGGTATGCCGCCACGGTAATCGTCACGGCAATTCCCATCGCCCAGGTGCTCTGGTGGCAACCGCTTTGGGATGCCGGCTGCGCGAACGATGTCCTGAGAAGCTACCAGAGCGTCAGTTTGGTTGGGTTGTGGGTCTGGGCGACGGTGTGGGTCTGGTGGGGATGGGCGCAGATCGGTCTCCGCCGACGATGGAGAATACGCATGACAGATTCAGCCAAGCGTGTGCTGTTGTCCTTCGGCTTGCTGCCGATCATCGTCGGTGGGTATTGGGTCACCGGCATCTTCATAGACGATGTTTTCTCGGAGGACGACGGCAGACTCGTATTCTGTGTCGATGTGCTGGCGGTGGCGATCATCCCGGTTCTCTTGGCGCTTATGTTGTTGACTCCCAGTGGTCTGAGCACCAGGCGGCAGCGTATTGGAGGCTGTATTGCCGTGCTATTGGGTGCGATCCCGTTTCTCCTTCCACCTGTCGCCATATTTGATTGGCCGCACAATGCACCCATCTTGATTTTCCTTAACACGTTGTGGTCGATTGTGGCGGCGCTGCTGTGGTTCTTGATCTGGCGTTCAGCCGTCGTCTGGTCGTGGGGAGTGCGTCTACGAACCGAGTTGGCTGTCGTCGTGTTTGTGGGCATCGCGCGTGTCGCTCCTCACCTCCCCGATAATCCGGATGCGCTGGACTGTCTCCGGTACACGCTTCCGATGATGGCCTGGGGCGGATGGATGATCGCCACAACGCTGTTCTGGCGGTATCGCCGGACGGCGCCGCTGGGAGAGATGGTGGAGAACCTGCGCTGCCAGTCGTGCGGATACAGTCTGAGAGGCCTGTACGGCACTCGATGCCCGGAATGCGGGGAACAACCCACGCTCGACGAACTGGTCACCGCTGTTCTCGATGCGGAAGACGCTTGACCGGGGGTGAGAAAAGGTGTCAGAGTAAGAAAAGGTGTCAGGATAATTTTTGCCCGGGTCCCCCACCCTCTCTAAGGGTGGGGGACCAAGCTTTGGGCAACGGGTGGCACGGACAAGGCCCGCGCCAATGTGCCTGGAACAATCACCAAAACCTCGCCGCGGGCCTTGTCCGTGAGCCTGGCCCGTGGCAACCACAGAGCTTCCAGCGCCCGGCCCGCCGCCACAGAATTTTTCGCTTGTGTCGCCCACCCTACCCTTGCAATGCACCCGGGCCCTGTGCTATAATCCTTCCCCCCCGCTCGCCAGGAGTAACCCTGGCGAATGCACTCCCCCGCAGTGTGGTTATTGTTTGCAGAGCGTAAACCGTAGACATCGTTATTGAAGGAGGAAGAATGGTATGTCCACATTTCCAAAACCCAAGTTGATGGTAGTGCTGGTGCTCGGGGGAGCCAGCTTCTTGTTCTCAAGCCCCGATCCCGTTTGTGCCCAGGAAGCCCTTATTGTCGACCACACCTGCACCAAGATCGGGGCAGTCCCGGACTATTGGGTCGAACAGGCCAAAATCAGCTTCTGGGCCTCCTACGGCCATACCTCGCACGGAAGCCAGATCGTCACGGGGATGGCCACCTTTAACAGTACCCTGGGCTGTTCGTGCAGCTCTTGTGGTGATCCGGGTTGCACAAGCTGTCTGTACGGCTACTGCGACGATTATGCCTACTATGCGTACGGTGGGAGCAATCCGATGGCTCCGGTGGGCACACTCTCGTTCTGGGACCGAAAGCCCGCAGGTGCCAACGACCTCGGCAATCCCGACCGGATCGCATGGGAGGCAGCCACCCGCGCCATGCTGGAGGATCCCGACTACGACAACAGAAACTTCGTGATGTGGTCGTGGTGCGGGCAGGCAGACACCACCGAAGAGAACATGCAAACCTATCTCGACCTGATGAGCGGATTGGTAGATGACTATCCCAACGTCACGTTTATCTACATGACAGGCCATTTGGTCGGCACCGGCGAGACCGGCAATCTGCATCAGCGCAACAATCAGATTCGCAACCATGTCATTGCCACTGGTGGCGTGCTGTTCGATTTCGCCGATATCGAGAGCTACGATCCGGACTGGAACTACTTCCGCGACCTTAATGCCACCGATAGCTGCGACTATTGGATTGACAGTGTCAGGCATAACTGGGCCGACGAGTGGTGTGCTGCCAATCCCGGCAGCGATTTGTGTGCATCCTGCTCCTGTGCCCATTCCAGGTCGTTGAACTGTAACCTGAAAGGGCGAGCCTTTTGGTGGATGATGGCCCGGTTGGCGGGTTGGCCTGGGCCGGCGGTTTCCGATCTGGACCGCGATGGCGATGTCGATCTGGACGATTTTGCCGGTTTCATTGGTTGCCTGGCTGGGCCGGAAGTGACAACACCTCCGGGTGGATGTACCTCGGGCAGATTCGACAGCGCCGACCTGGACAGTGACGGCGATGTGGATTTGGCTGATTTCAACGTGTTCCAGGCGGAGTTCACCGGGTCTTAACGGGAGGTTTCGTGCCGCAAAGTGTTACAGGGAGTTTCCTGTAGGGTGGGTTGCGCTTCGCGGAGCGAAGCGCAACCCACCGCACCGCTCAGCAAGTCCCTGGTCCAAAGTCCAAAGTCCAAAGTTAGAAACTAGCAGGACTTTGGACTAGGGACCTTGGACTT
>JAGLWJ010000374.1 GCA_023133475.1 Phycisphaerae bacterium
ACAGAGGGCCGTTGCTGCCGAAACAAGCCTGGAACCCGTAGATGTCCCACAGGTCGATGGACTCATCGCCATTCACGTCGAAGTACGGCTGTCTCGGCCGCAGGCACTCAGGGCCCGGAGCCTCTCCATTCGTGCTGTAACAGATGAAAAACACACTGAGGTCATTGGACATCACCCTGCCGTCGCCGTTGCGGTCGTGAGCAAAGAGGCACATCGGGTCCCGCGAGCGCATGCAATCGATGATATGATCCAGGTCCTCGTCATCGACGTCACCGTCGAGATCGGCGTCGTAGTAATAGCTGGTCCCCAGCGGCGGCAGAGCCTCGGCACCATCCGAGCTCAGCACCGTCGTCCGGCCATAAGGTGTGTAGACATACCGCTCGACGACTTGGCCGGCATCGTCGGCCAACGCCATCACGCTGCCCAGAGCGTCTTTGAGGTAGTACAGCCGTTCCTCCTGACCAGCCTCCACGTCGCCCGCGTCGGTCAGATCAACCATAGCGATCGGGTTGGGAAAGGATTGCCCATGGACGAACCAGCGTTCGAGCGTCTCGACCCCGCTGGTGGTCGCGTCGTACTCCGCCAGCACCTCCGGCCCACCGCCGTAGACGTGGCTGGTGGACTTGCCTTCCGGATGCGTGAGCAGGATGCCGGCGCCACAATCGAGCGTCCGCACCCGCCGGCCCAGAGCGTCGTATTCGTAATCAGCGACGACCGCCCCGGGCATCCCACAGAGCACGCCATTCGTACCCACCGCCAACGTGCCAGGCTCGTGAATCTTGACCAGCCGGTTCCAGGCGTCGTAGACGTAGTAATGTTCGTGGTCGAGGATCAGGTTGCCGGCGTCGTCATAGGCGAAGGGCTCCACTCCGTTGGTGCCGGCGGCATCGCCTGCTGTGACCGATTCTATCTCGTTGACCTCGTTGGTGTTGTGTCGCTGCCAGGAGTGGAGGGTGTCGGTGGCGTCGTCGAAGATGCCATCGCCGCCCACGTCGGTAAAGCGTTGCAGGCCGGCTTTGCCCACTCCGTCGCTCGACCAGTTGCCCAGGTCGTCGAGGGACCAGCCGATGGTTTCGGGATCGGTGTCGCCGATGAAGCTGTCACCGGCTGCATTAAGCGTTCCGCGAGCGGCGCCGATCAGGCGGTTGAGGCTGTCGTACCAGTAGCGCCAGGATTGGCCCTCGGCACCGCCGGTGATGCGTGCGAAGGTGCGATTGCCGCGGCTATCATAGCCGTACCCGACCTGCACCAACGGCTCGGGGCGGCTGCCCGCGTAGGTTAGATCGAGGATTCTGCCGAACTGGTCCAGCCCGTTGAGGCTCGCAAGAAATCCAACGATGACCAGACGCCAGCACATGTTCTATGTCAGCCCCGCCCGGAACTAGACTCTATTCGCTTGTTAAAGAGCATGTCTCCACCTTCCTCACCCTGCTAGCAGCCCAGCCAGCCAGTAACGAGAGCGTCATTCCACTGGTTCATAATCCGAGGCGCCGCCACCAAGACACATGCGCGAGACTACTATCGAGATCCCCCGTGGCTAGATTCAGAATCTCCCCATCCGTGGAAATCACGGACCAGTTGCCAAACGGATACTCGCCGCAGCGATGCCCATCGATCGTCTTGATCTGTTCGCCCGAAATGGGATCTAACACCAATGTTGTCCAACATCCCCGCTCGCCCGTGGCGATGCCCACTAGCTTCCCGTTGCCACTAAACGTCGCCGTGTCGAATTCGTACCCATCGAGGCGAGTGCTCCATATCGAGTCATATGTACGCTCGTGGTAACATGCGACTCCACACGCAGTACTGTCGATTGCTATGACAACATCATCAACAGGTGAGCTTCTGAGACACCAGATCACACGTTTGTTAGGAATTCGCACCTTCGTAACAAGAACCGGGTCGAACTGCACGGACAAGATGCTCCCAGTTTCGTTCGTAGGAATCAGAAACCTGTTCTCAGAGTGGATGAAACCTCCATCGCTCGGCCGCTCACACCCGCACAGCTGTTGCGTGAGGCCATTCACCAGCGTCCAAACATAGCACCCCCGTGTTGAAGCGAAGATAATGTAGCCTCCCGTTTTGTCAAAGGCGACGTCATATGCTTCAGGTTCTCGGGTTCGATATATGCGTTCATTAGTCACCAGATCCCACGCGTCCAACCATGGCCTGTGGCTATAGCCATAGGCTACTGCTAAGCACCGACCATCGGGGGAAAGGTCGAAGCGGTCATCGCAGTTGGCGGGGATAGGAAAATCATGAATCACTTCACGAGAGGCATAGTCGACAACCACAACTCGCCCTTCCGAGAAGCTGGCTGCGATGAACTGCCGCCCACGCACCATACACGATTTTATGTGCATAACTCCTTACCTTTCCAGTTGCCAGCATAACTGGCTGGCCCGAAACTGCACCCTTCCGGCATGCGCGCGGCAGGAAGCTGAGACTTAGCCCGGGCGGAACCGCTCCAAATCAAAGTCTCGGACCAACCTGTCGCGTATCTCGTATATATCATCAGCTGCGACATTCTTGTAGCCTCCCTTAGCCCGGATCTCCCAGTGCCATCGTGTGTTCCACGCGCCGCCGGGTTTCCCGTAGCCCCGGCCTACAGCGCCATGAAGCGTATCGTGTATGTCGCTCGGAATGTCCCAGATTATTCGGTTTCCTCCTCGAGACTGCCCATATATTCTGCTGCGGACGCGCTTCGGCAACTGCTTAAGCACAGCTCTTGGAATCGTGTGGTGGCCAACGAGTTTCGCGGCGTGGGCGCTTCCCCCGCGCATAGCGCGATAAGCACGCTGTGTACGGGCTAGCCCCCCGCGAAGCTTTCCGACGAAGGCAACTGACGGTCCCAGAGATGCCCTTACACCCACCGCGCTAAGGGTGGCCCCTGCGGCATTCCCCCATGTCAGCCCATTGTAGTACATGTCCTCCAGCGATACCGCCAACCCCCAGGCCGACATCGCCAGGCCCGCAGGTGGGCACATTGCTGTGATCGCGGCAAATAGGGCTGCCTGGGCCGTGGCTTGAGCTATCTGCCCAATCTGCTGGAAAGCATGGTGGGCTGCGGCGACGCGATCAGCGTAAATGTCGGCGATGATGTCGTCAGCCTCATCGAAGTAGTCGAAATCAGAGGATAGCCCGAACGGGTCGGTGCCGTTGATGGGCGACGCATTCACATACAGGTACAAATTGAAGGCGCTGAGGTACTCCGACACCGCAGCTACCAACGGCGAGCCGATGGACGGAGCGCTACCCGGCTCGCCGAAGTATGGTTCGCCGGTCGAGTCGAGTGGCCCTAGCGGGTCCCGCTGGAGGAACCTGCCCAGCTCCGGGGAGTAGGTGCGGGCCAGGAAGAGGGTCTGCCCGGTCACTGGGTCGTAGCGCTGGCCGGTCCACATGAACGGGTTGCCGTAACGGGACGGGCGGGGGGTTGTGGTGGGGGGCCAGTCGGTGGGGCCTAGGAGGAATTCCTCGAAGACTGCGTAGTCGGACAGGTCCACGTCGCCGTCTCTGTCCACGTCGTACACGAAACGGCACATTGGCCCGTTGCTGTTGATGCACGCCTGGAAGCCGAAGACGTCGAACAAGTCCAGGTCCCCGTCCTGGTCCAGATCACACGATAACCCAACCGCACGGGCACAATCCAACACCGGCAGTTCTATGCCGTCGCCCTCACAGGTCTCCGGCTCGACCCAGCACTCCACCACCTCGCTGTACCAGTAGACGAAAATGCTCTCGTCGTGGAGGGTGACCGAACCGTCACCGTCCACGTCATGCACGAACACGCAAAACAGATTGGTTGGCCTATCCACCATGCAGGTTTCGAAATGGTCGAAGTCCGACACCTCGATGAGGCCGTTGAAGTTGGCGTCGAAGTAGTCGCCGGGCGGTGTAGCCGGCAACTGCATCACCGGCGATTGATCTGCCCCGACGATTGAGACTTTCCCATAGGGGTCGTAGAAATAGCGTTCGACGACCTCGCCGTCCTCGTCCGCCAAGGCCATAACGCTGCCCAGGGCGTCCTTGAGGTAGTAAAGAACCTCCGCCACCCCCGCCGGCCAATCCCCAGCATCGGACTCATCCACCATCACCAGCGGATCAGGAAAGGATTGGCCATGGACGAACCAACGTTGTAAGGCCGGGTCGTGTGAGAAAACGTCGTCATACTCCGCCAAACAAGCGGCTGAACCTCCGTACAGATGGATAGTCTTCTGATATTGAGCCACGGTTGGGTACTTAATCGTACAGACTCGTCTGCCTAAGGCATCGTACTCGTGGAAGAGCATCAATCGGCCGGTGACACCTTCCAGGCCGTTGGTGCCCACATGCATCGTCCCGCGATAGCACACCTCAGCCAGCCGGTTCCAGGCGTCGTAGATGTAGTAATGCTCATGGTCGAGGATCAGGTTGCCGGCGTCGTCATAGGCGAAGGCCTCCACTCCATTGGTGCCGGCGGCATCGCCTACCGTGACCGATTCTATCTCGTTGACCTCGTTGGTGTTGTGTCGTTGCCAGGAGTGGAGGGTGTCGGTGGCGTCGTCGAAGATGCCGTCGCCGCCCACGTCGGTAAAGCGTCGCAGGCCGGCTTTGTCCACTCCGTCGCTCGACCAGTTGCCCAGGTCGTCGAGGGACCAGCCGATGGTCTCGGGATCGGTGTCGCCGATGAAGCTGTCACCGGCAGCATTAAGCGTTCCGCGGGCGGCGCCGATCAGGCGGTTGAGGCTGTCGTACCAGTAGCGCCAGGATTGGCCCTCGGCCCCGCCGGTGATGCGTGCGAAGGTGCGATTGCCGCGGCTATCATAGCCGTACCCGACCTGCACCAACGGCTCGGGGCTGTTGCCCGCGTAGGTCAGGTCGAGGATTCTGCCGAACTGGTCCAGCCCGGTCGGCGGCCCGCCGAAGCCGTCGTCGAAATCGACCGAGATGCCGTTGCCCAGACTGGCTCCGACCTTGCGGCCCAGGCCCATGTAGCGATAGCCGGCCAACAGAGTCCCGTTGAGTCGAACTCCGGTCACGCGGTCAAGCCAATCGTCAATCCCGCCCGCCGGGCCGTAGTCGAAGGTGACGGTCTCGTCGTTGGGGTAAGTGATCGCGCTGAGGCGGTAGCCGTTGGCGGCTGAGTCGGCCTCCCAATCGTAGGTCACCGTCCCGATAACGACGGGCGGGTTAACCCCGTGGATTTGGGTGGCGCGGGTCAATTGCCCGAAACCGCCGTACTCGAACTCGACCCTGCTTCGCTCCCCCCCCTCCAGGGAGATCATGCTGCTTGCCGACTTGAGCATGCCGTTCGGTTCATATTCGTAGCGCATGGCCATATTAGAGTCGGACACTTCCGGCGGCACCGCGACAGCCTCAATAGACTCGAGCCGGTCGCGGTCGTCGTAGCGGTAGAGCAATTCGACACCACGGGCGTCGACACGGCGGGCAACCTGCCCGTCGAAGCGGTATCCGAAGGTGACCGCAGGGGTCTGTTGTGGTTGGCCGGTGTCCGGGTCGGGGTAGTGGACGGCGCTGATCCATCCGCCGTTGGCGGAGGCGTCGGAGTAGGTGCCGTTGGTGGTGGCATCGAGCACCGGCCCACCGTAGGCGTATCTGGTCACCTGGAGGGTGCCGTCGCCGGCCTCCCAGTCGATGGCGTCGTAGCTGGGTGTGTCGCAGAAATGCTCGTCGCGCACCGCCGCCACCTTGACCAGCAAGCCGGTAGCGGTGTCATATTGATAGGCGGTGTGGCGTCGGGGTTCACCGGGCTGGCCGCCGGCATTCTCGGTGACCAGCATGACCCGGCCTATGTCGTCGTATTCGGTCCTGGTGACGACGCAGGCGGAGTCGATGACTTCGTTTTGTCGCCCGGCGTCGTCGTAGGCATACTGGGTGACCAAAACGTCCGCGCTGCCGCAGGAGGGCGGGTTGGCAGGCCGCTGGGGGGCGTCGCCGTTCTCGAAGGTGCCCGAGCTGCTGTTCGTCCCATAATCGGCAGTGGCGATCAGACGATTGGACTGGTCGTACCAGTAGTGCCGGTAGCGCCTGACGGGATCGGGAGAGCACTCATCGAGCGAATCGCCCAAGGCATCATAAGGCCGCTCCCAGGTGATTTCCTCGAGCAGGTTGTCATGTTCGTCGTAGACCTTCTCGGCTCGATGTAGCTCGGCATCCCCGGCGAAGCTCTGCCGGCGGATCAGCCGCCCGCGAGCGTCGTAGACGGATTTTGTGCGTGGGCTGTTGGGCGATTGCTGATCGACGACCAGCCCGCGGCTGTCGTAGTCGTACTGCACCGAGACGTATACGTTTCCATCAGGGGCGGAGACGTCATAGGTCCGCTCCTCGCAGACGCGGCCGATTTTGTCGTGGATGGTCTGTTTGAGCGAGAGGGGCGGCGGCGAGGCGGACAGGATCATCGAGGCACTGGGGGCCGGGGTGTCGATGTCGAACATGCGGGGGTCGATCTGGTCATCTGCCGGGAGCCCGTCGGGGCTATACTCAGCCGCCATCACCTCACGGTTCTGATAGTCGTACCAGGCCACTGCCACAAAGAGCAGTTCGCCCAGTTCGGATTGCTCCTCGATGCACACGGGGCGCATGCGGCAGTCGTATTCGTAGGCGGTGACCAGCCCGATGTCGTCCTCGTCGTTTTCCGGGTAGAGGCCCGGTTGTTCGTCGTCTTCGAGGAAGTACTGGTTGGTGGGTTTGCGTTGATAGCGTCGCTGTGCGACGACTTTCCCTGTGGCGTTTTTGCCGCCGTTTTCGGCGGTTCCGTCCCCGTAGTACCACTTTTCGGTGAGGACCATGTTGTCGTCGGCCTGTTCGGGGTCATCCTCATCGATGCAGTGTTCGGGTTCACCCTGGGCGTCGCACCACACCGCGGTGCCCCAGTAGATGTGCCAGTCCTGGGTGCCCTTGTAGACCTTGGACACGCGCCCGCGCATACCGTGCACCGTGCGGGTGATGGTGCTGTCGGGGGACTGCTGACGCCCGACCTGCCCGAAGGCGTCGTAGCTGATCCGGGCTGTGAGGGCGCTGCTGTTGGTATTGACGTCCGCCAAGGCCTGGGCACCCGCCGGTCGGCCAAACTCGTCGTACAACATCCGGGCGGTGGAAACGACGTCCTCCTCGGTATACGACTCGCTCCCGTTGTATAGGCCGTTGAGCGTGTCGAGGTGGACCTGCAAAGTGCTGTCCATCCGCCCCTGCTTGCTATAGCGAACGATCTGCACCGGCTTGGCTGTCTCACCGTTTTTGACGTCGGCGTACTTCCACATCTCCAGCAGCCCGTCAGGCCCGGTGAGGTCATAGGCGAAACGGTCCGAGAGCCCGCCGGGCTTGTCGATCTGCTCGGGCCGGTTTCGCATGTCATAGCGATATGCGGTCTCCCACTCCAAAGCCGGCAGCAGGACCTCGTCGGCGACCACACGCTCGAATTCGTCCGCGATGCTGTGGGTGTCGGCGTCGATGATCTCGCAGGTCTTGCGGCCATACTGGTCATACTCGGTGTAGTTATAGAAGAATTCGAGCATGTCCTGCGTGGCGGGATCGTCCAGCGTGGTGGCTTGCCCGAAACCCCGGTGCTGCGGGCGCCCCTGATCGTCGTAACGCACACGCCGCAGGGCGTAGATGGGGTCCTCGGTTTCGGTGAACCGCCCGGTGTTGGAAACGTGCTCCTCGAAGAGCACCTCGTCGTCGTCGCCTAGATCATAATGGGAATAGGCGACCTGGTGGTTTTCGGGGTCTTCTGTCTCCGGATCGGTGACCGGGGTGCGAAAGCGCGTGGTTCGACTGACCAATTCCGGCCGCTCGGGGTGGCTGTGTTCGTAGTCTGCCAGATAGTAGCGGGTCCCGTTGGTCCCGAGCATGATGCCCTCGCGTGACAACTCGTCGGGTATGCCGTTGGTGTCCACGTCGTCGTACTCGAAGAAGTAGATCAGCCCGTCACTGTCAATGGTGTTGGCGTTGTCTATTGAGCCCCATCCGGCGGTGCGAATCTGCCTGATGCGGCCATGTTCGTCGTAGATTTTCTGCTTGGCATAGCCTTGCTGATTCATCAGCCCGCCGCAGTCGTCGTCGAAATCGAACATCCGCTCACGAAGCACAAACCCCGCCGCGTTCATCTCCATCACCCGCCGCGAGAGCATCCCATACTCGCCGTAGGGAACCCGGTGGTCGTCCGGATCATAGACAGCCCCCGGCTTGAGCCGATCGATGATGGTCACGTGGCGGGCCATGTCGAACGGCAGTGGAGGTTCGGGTTCCACCGTGCCGTTGTAGTTGTAGTGGGGAATGTGCCCCTTGTAATAGAACGGAACATGCCCGTCCCACTCCCAGTAGCCTGCCCTATCGCCGGCAAGATCGTCGTTCATCAGGCTGAACAAAATGTAAAACTGGTAGGTTCCATCGACCTGCGGGTTCCCCGTGTTGGCAATGTGACGTTTGGCCGGGCTAGAGCCAAATACCCTCGTGAGTGCCGGACCCTGGACGTACTCATTAGCCAGGTAGTTGAACAGATCAGTCCCCCCCCAGTCTGCCGTGCAGTACTGAAACCTGTGTGTGGCGATGTCCCTTAGCTGCTTCTGAATAACTTCTCCGCTTTGGGGGTCTTGGACATCAATCTCACCGGTATCGCTCAGCGTCATCAGGTAGTTGCCAAGTGACATTCCTCCGGTATCCGTCACGATGCCGTCCAGGGTTTGCGGCTCGAAGATCGACTTGATACGTGGCGAGAACGCGATAGCAGAACCTTCACAGGACGCGGCATAGCGGTAGAGTGTCATGCGTTCCTCTCTGGCTTCGCCTGCTTCTGCGCCGGCGTCCTTCCTGCGCACAACCGCTCGGAGGAGCAGGCCGACGTCACTCCTAGACGACGCGCATTCACCGACCACGTTAGGATTGATCCCCAGCTTCGCCGGAAGGTCTTCGGCAGGGTTGTATGTGTACTCTGCCTGGAGAACCCAATTGTCGGGGGCGCCGGGATATTCGATGTTGTCCCAATCCTCCAATCCATTCGGGCCGTTGGAATTGCAAAAAGCCTCCTCTGGAAGGGTAAAGCAGGCGTTGAAGCTGAGGTCGACGTCGCCCTCGTAGACAAAGATGGATCGCAGCTTGTGCTCTTTCCAGGTTTGATGGCAGGTTCCGGGGTCACACTTAGTGGTGTTGTGGTAGGTCACGTGCACGACCTGGTGATAGTACAGTAGTGTCCAGACGGGGGGATCACCCTCACCGGACTGGGCGGGGTAAAGCTTGATGGATTTGATTTGCCCCTGCTGGTTGCAGGTGTAGCAGGGTCCTTCATAAGCAGGCGCCTCTTTCGTGCAACACCCCGCTTCAAATTGAAGCAGATCGCAGTATTCATATTCGATGCGATTCCCGTGTCGATCCTCCAGGCGGGTCAACATGGCGTAGTACGGATACCCGTGCCCCTCCGGAGGCGGGGTGTGTGCGTCCTTGCCGTCGGTTGAATAGTCTTCGCGGTAGGCCCGAAACGTGTATTTGATGCTCTGGCGATTAAGCCAGACGTGAATCTCATCCGGAGGGTCCCCGCCGTTGGTGCGGTAATCGGTTATGGCGTCAAACCACGAGGGGGCTACGTACCGATCAACATTTTCGTCGTACAGGAACGGGATAGCGTGATGTGCATCCGGGATCAGATAGCACCGCGGTTGGGGCATGTCGATGTACTCAGTGTTCAGTCCCCACCTCGGCTGGGCGTCGATCAGGAAGATGGGGTTCTCGCTCATCATCCACTGCTTCCCATTCCAGTCCCAGAAGGGATTGCGCCTATCGCCTCCATGATACGCGAAATTGTTCCCGAACGTCCGGACGTGGCGAAAGACCGCACTGCCGAAGGGCAGTTCAAAGTCGATGGTTTGGATCAGTGGCCGCCCGAACATCAGGTCCACGATCCCCCCTTGCGTTGGTGTTTCGAGATACGGGATGGGCGTGCCGAAGTGTTTTCCCACCGACGAGATCAAAGGCAACGATCCTGCCACCGCATCCAAGGCCCGCGGTGGTAATTCGGGTGGCCCAAACATTGTGCAGAGTTTGATCTGCAACGGCCATGAACCAGCGGTATCGCTCCCCCCAGCGAAGCCGTTACAGCATGCTCCGTCTTCGTCTTCGTCTTCGTCTACCGGTTCCAAGTCCAAGCCGCAGTACACCGGTTCGCTACAGCACGCATCACCTTCGTACTCACATCCTGGGCCGCACGGTGGGTCTTCGCATTGTGCCCGGGCGCCGGGCCCACACGCCGCGACAAGCAGAAAAACCACACCAACGCCCACTGCCGGCCGAATTCCGCACCGATGTAAAACCACCACATCCACCCTCACAAATGAAATCAAGTAAAACTCTGTCCCAACAGCCGCCCCTTTTGTTCTTCGGGGTTATATTGGTTCAAAGAGTATTTGTTCACGGGGAGATTATCAAGAGGAATTCATCGACGGGGGGATGGGAAACGTGGAGAATGGAGAATGGAGAAGTGCGGTGATCGTAACCGCGCCGGCGTGTTTGGTGGCGGCAGGCTTGCGCTAGGCCCGGCATTTATGCCGGGTATTGGAGTGGTTGCCTTTGCCCCTCCCGTTCCGCCCCGTCGCCTTCGGCGGCG
>JAGLWJ010000375.1 GCA_023133475.1 Phycisphaerae bacterium
GCCGGCGGTACGGTAGTGTCAAACGCCCTGACCACGCTTGCGTGGACCTGCGCTCGGTAGTTGATCCGAACCTGCCATGGGTTCACTGAATGTTTACCTCCGAACGACTAAATCCACAGCCCCTAAAGCCATGAGCCACCCGAGCTTGAGAACACGAATCGTGTCAGGAATTCGCGTCCCCCACCGCTAAAGCGATGGGCCACCCAACTCTCGTTGCCTCTTGCCTATTGCCTCTTGCCTATCCTCCTCCCTACGCCGAAAACTCGTAGGTAAACTCCCCTGCTTCGTTCACCCCCATGGTCACCGCTGTCGGCATTGTTTCACCTGCCATCTGTTGCAGCAACTCACGCGACAACTCCGGCAACACCTCGCGGTCCAGCAGATGGTCGATCTGCCGGGCACCGAGGTCAACCTGGTTACACCGCTTAGCCATCTCCCCATAAACCGCGTCATCCGCGTAGAAGCTGATCTTGTGGGCAGCGGCCAACCGGTTCGACACCTTCTTCAGCTTCATCTTGGCGATGGTGATCAGCACGTCCTCACCGAGCGTCAGGAACGGGATCACCGTCATGCGGCCCACCAACGCCGGCTTAAAGTGCTCGCGCAGGTGCGGGTAGACGCCTTCCTTCAGGTCGTCGATGTCGATCTCTTCGCCGGACTCGCACATGGTCTGGATCACGTCCGTGCCCAGGTTGCTGGTCAGAAACAGCACGGTGTTCTTGAAGTCGATGATCCGCCCCTCACCGTCTGCCAGCATGCCCTTGTCGAAGACTTGGTAGAACAGGTTCATCACATCGGCGTGGGCCTTCTCGACTTCGTCCAGCAGCACCACCGAATACGGATGCTGCCGCACCGCCTCGGTCAGCACCCCGCCCTCGCCGTAGCCTATATAACCCGGAGGCGAACCCTTGAGCTGCGAGACGGTGTGCTTCTCCATGAACTCCGACATGTTGATCGAGGTCAGGAACTGGTCACCGCCAAACAGCAAATCAGCCACCGCCAGCGCCAGTTCGGTCTTGCCCACCCCACTAGGCCCCACGCACAGGAAGACGCCCATCGGCTGCGACGGGTTGCCGATCCCCGCCTTGGTGGTCCGCAGCTTCTCGGCGATGGTCTTGAGAGCGTGGTCCTGCCCGACCACCCGCTCGCGCAGACGGTCTTCCATGTGCAGGGTGGCTTCGACCTCGTCCTTGACCATGCTGCCCACCGGGATACCGGTCCAGTCCGAGACCACCGCCGCCACGGCGGCTGCATCCACCTGCGGATACACCAGAGGCTCTTCGCTCTGAATCTCGTGCAACTCGGATATGGCTTCGTCGATCTCTTTGCGAAGCTCGCCTTCGCCCTTGGGCGCCTCGGTCTCGTCAGCCTCTTCCACAGCGGCTTGGTTTACAGCTTCTTCTGTCTTCTCTTCCTCTTTGGGCTGCTCGCCGGCGGGTTCCGCTTCTGCCGCCGGTGTCTCGACGGGGGGCTCCTCGTCGGCAGCTTCAGCCCCCTTGCCCTCGCGAATCGTCCGAAGTTGGGCACGCAACTCGCGGATCTTGTTGACCACCTCCAGTTCCGCCTGCCAGCGCTCCTCCATCTCAACACGCTGCTCGGCGATGGAAACGCGATTGTCTTCCATCTCAGCCAGGGCGTCCTCGTCGATGCTCACTCCGCCGGCCTGATCGCGTTTCATCGCCGATATGGCGGTGTCCAGATTGCTAAGCTGCCGATCGAAATCGTCCAGCGCCGCTGGGCGAGTCCCCAAACCGACCGACACCCGCGCAGCCGAGGTGTCCAACAGGTCCACCGCCTTGTCCGGCAGAAACCGCCCGCTGATGTACCGCTTCGAGATAGACACAGCAGCCGTAACCGCCTCATCCAGCACGAAGACCTTGTGATGCTCCTCGTACTTGTCCTTAAGCCCCCGCAGCATCACCACCGCATCCTCGACCGAAGGCTCATCACAGCGAACCAACTGGAAGCGGCGTTCGAGAGCGGCATCTTTCTCGAAGTATTTCTTGTACTCCGTCCAGGTGGTGGCTGCACAGGTGCGCAGCTCGCCGCGGGCCAGCGCCGGCTTGAGCAGGTTGGAAGCATCGCTGCCGCCGGCTGAACCGCCGGCTCCGATCATCTGGTGAGCTTCGTCGATGAAGGTGACGATGGGTGTCTCGCTGGCTTTGATCTCTTTGATCACGTTCTTGAGCCGGTTCTCGAACTCGCCCTTGACGCTCGCACCGGCTTGCAGCAAGCCCATGTCCAGGCAGACCAGCTTGACGCCCTTGAGCGTCGGCGGGACGTCATCCTCGGCGATGCGCAGCGCCAACCCCTCGGCGATAGCCGTCTTACCCGTGCCCGGCTCACCCACCAGGATCGGGTTGTTCTTCCGCCGTCGTGCGAAGATGTCGATCATCTGGCGAATCTCATGATCTCGCCCGAAGACCGGGTCGATCTCGCCGGCTCGGGCTTTGGCGGTCAGATCGACGGTGAACTGCTCGATCGCCCCGCCGGGTACAGGTGCACCCGGAGCACCTGCCCCACGCCCTTCCATCGCGCCGGTTTCGGGTTTCGAGCCCAGCACGATCTCGTAGAAGTTGTCTCGCAGTTGGTCCACGTCGATGCGTTCGAGTTCCGGGGTGAACTCGCCCACCCGCGTATGGTTGGGATTGAGCACAAACGCCAGCATCAGCAGGCCCGAGCGAATCTGCTCGAACCCGAACTCGTCACCCAGCACCGCCGCCGACTGGAACAACTCGACCAGCTTGGGCGACAGGGCGGGTTTGCCCTTGTGGCCGACGTTCATCTGGTCCATCACACGCTGCAAGGCCCGCCTGATCTGCGCCCGCTCCACCCGGAACGTGTTGAAAATCTGGGTCACGTCGCCGGTCGTATCATCCAGCATCCTCAACAGCAGGTGGTCGGGGCAGACCTCGTAATGGGTCCGCGAAGCGCACAGACTGGTCGCGCCCTGAAAATAGCGAATGCAATCGGCATCGCACCGACGGATCAGACTGCGGATATCCTCTGCTTTGGCGCTCGTGCTTGTGGTCATCAATCATTTCTCCGTTCCGCCGGCCTCCGCTGAGAGGGCACGCGGCTACTACACTCCGGAGGCGCCGGCCGGCGCCTCCGCAAAAACCGATTCCGATTCCACGCCGACCTCCTCCGCACCCATTTTACGAGCGGCGGAAAACGTCACCGACGTCTCCGGCACAGGGGCTTCCTCCGTGCGAACCCAACTGGTGAACCCCAACCGGCACGTCTCGCCGTCCGACGACAAGCGAGTCTCCGGCACCTCGCGGGCCTCCAGCTTGACCTCGATAGTGAAGGCCAACGGGTCCGAACAATAAAGCTGCACCAGAGAATGCGTCTGTTCGTAGCCCCATTCCCCCGGCAAAAAGAACAAATACGTGGTCCAGTCCATCGGGCCCAGCACCACGTTGAACGCCCCGCTCAAATCATAGACCTGTTCCCCAATAGTAAGATCAACGCCCAGACGGCTGTTGGCCTTCCCCAGCCTGTTCAAATCCGCCTCAACCAAGGCAATCCAACGCCCCACACACTGCTCAACCTGCACCGCAATCCCGTGCCAGTAGTCCGACAGCAGGCCTTCCAGCGAGACCGCCGGCTTGGGGTGGTGCGTCAGCAGACCGGCATAACGCAGCAACCGGATCGGCGACACCCCTAAAGCTGCCTCGTCGTACCCCCGCAAGCAGCCGATCAACCACAGCAGATGTTCGGTGATCGTATCGCGCCCCGGCATGGAGAAACTCTTGTCATACCGGTACTTGGTCCAGGAACGATAAAACATCGATATCAAGCGATGGTGAAAGATGTCCAGAAAGTCGCGGACCGGGGCGGACTCGGGCTCACCCTCCTCCGGTTGGAGCCTGTCCGCCCCAACTTCCGGGCCAGGTTCGTGAGCTTTGGCGGTATACGGGTCCACCGCCCGAAGGATATCCACCGCATAGTGCAACGGCAGCGGAGTGCATACCCCATAGAGACCCATGAACGTCACATCCATCAGGTAATACGGCTGGCCGCCGTGCAGGCGACGCAACTCGCTGACCCGACGAACGTCGGTCGGGGGGAACGACATGAGCACGTTCGGGCGAAACTGAAGCGGTTCCTCCGAAACCGGGCCTCGACCGCCAACTGCGGTCCGCTCGCGAAAACAACACTCCAACAACCAGACCGCCTGAAAGAAGTCGAACTCCCACGCCCGCGTGAGCAACCGGCGAAACAGCTTGCCCTTCGGGGGGTGTGTGGTCGCAATGTCGGCTTCAGCCAATCCGGTCATGGTTACGCCTTGATTCCGCGGGTGTGATCTGATCCCCACACCGCGGTGGAAAAACATACGTCTCCCCGCACCTGGTGAACCGTGCGGTGATCTGGCTATACCCGTTCAGCGTCACATACAGCCCCATAAACCGATCCAGGACGCTCGCAAACAGGTACGCATCGCCTTCACCCGCAAAGTGGTCTTCGTTCAGCTCGATCTCCACCTGCGAACCACGCAACGGGGCACCACGAACCATCCGTTCCTGGAAACTCGATCGCACCGACACGATCCCATCGAGCATCCGCTTATGAGCCCGCGACTTCTCGACGTCGCCCTCCGACTGAAAATCGTAAACCCGCAGCAACTCCCGGAACCGCTCCGCGTTGGTCAGCGAAACGTAATTCAAGGACATGTGCGAGATCAAACGCCAGTGCAGCCCCTTGCCCAACGGCGGGCTGATTGTCGGCGTGGGCTTGATCAGGTTGCGAAAACGCACCCCGGGAGGCGAGGTGTCGGTCGGATCGCAGATGTCACCAGCCCGCAACTCCGACGGCAGATCGCGGTTCGTGCAGCTCATCTCTATCGAGATGGTTTCCTCTTCGGGCAACTCGCCCTCCCCCGACCCGATCACGAACGAGATATACGTATCCGTCCCCAGCCGCCGGTCGCCACCCAGCACGTTGGGGGTTGTGTGCGTCTGGTAGTAAGCCGCCACCGACGGGTCCGTTTCGGTCATGTGCGTGAACGAGTAGAACGGTTGAAGCTCGCGCGAGGCGATCCCCGCCGCCTGGTTCATCCCCCACACCCCATCAACCGAATAAACCTCGGCATGACGCCGGTCGGCGATTCCAGCCTTGGACGGCTGGATCAGGTATTGAACCCGATCGTGGTGCAACCGGATCGGGTCGGCTGAGTGGCTAAACAGGTTGATGATCGGCACACAGTGCAGCCGAACATTCTCACGCGCCACCAGCGGAAACGTCTCCATCCGCCGGTTGAACGTGAATGCCAGCTCGATGGTCTGCTCCAGCTCGAGCTTTTCCACCACCCGGTCCAGGCCGCGAACGTCCACAAACAGGAAACGCTCTTTGAACGCGAAGTATTCCTGAAGCAACCGATAGCCCGGGAACGAGTGTCTGGGGTAATCCAGCAGCCCCTCGGAACGGCTCAGCCCCGCCGCGCTCACATGGCTGGCGTCGAGGTATTCCACTGCCCGGTTGTGACGCGACGAACCGTCGCTGACCGCCACATTATCCACGTGACCAGCCAACAGCATGTACAGCGCGAAGGCCGCCGCCGCGTCGCCTGCCAGGTGAAACCGCACCGTGCCGAGCTCGAGGTCTTCCAGTTTGGCGCTGCCGCCGGTCTGCAACTGCATGACTAGGCGGACCGGCTTAGCCAACTCCGTCTCCAGGCGAACCTCGCGCAGTGCCCAGGGTCTCAACGTCACTGGCCAACAAGACCGATACCGGCACCGTGTCCCGTCGATCGGGATGCTGGCGAACTCCGTCCCCGTATCCACGTGCATTGCCCCGCGAAGGGCTTTGAGGTCCGGAATAAGCTCCAGAATGGTCATCGACGGCACCGGGCGCAGATAGTGAGGCCACAGCAGTGACATCATACTGGCGGTGAACTCCGGCAGCTCATCATCGAGCTTCTCACGAATCCGCCCGCACAGAAACGCGACACCTTCCAGCATGCGTTCGACGTCCGGGTCCGAACCCCGGTCCGCAAGGAAACTGGCGATCTCCGGGTTGGCACGGGCAAACTCCGGGCCGACATCACGAAGATAACGCAGCTCATCCTGGTAGTAGGTGTTACTCACCACCGAACCCAATCGTAGGGTGGGTGAAGTCCCGGCTTGCCGGGACGCAACCCACCATTCCTGGGGTTGTCAGCCTTCAACGTCAAACAGCCCGTTGCCCATCAGCGAAGTCTGGTACCACACCCGGTATTCACCGGTCCTGGACACCAAAACCGCGTCGACTCGGAACGACAGCGTTCGCCCCTGCCCCTGGTCTTCGTCTTCATCGTCGATGACCCGCGTCACCCGCACGCGCCGAAGACGAGGCTCATACTTTTCGATGGCGGTCTCGACGGAGTCCTGCACCGTCTGGATGTAGTCCCCGATCCCCACCATCATGTCGCTCAATGCCGGCAGGCCGTAGTCTGGTTGGCATTCGCTCATCCCGTGGCGGGCATTGAGCACCCGAGCCAGTTGGCGGCGGACCGATTCCATCAACGCCTCGATGTCTTCGGTCGCCGTCGGTTCATAGCGTCGGCGGGCCTGGGTGGTACGCTCTGCAATTCGCTCCAGGAGCGTCTGTTCGCGCCTCACGACCGATAACCTCGCAAGCGCCATCTTAACCGTCACCGCCGCCTGCTCGAAACCTACAGACCAGGCGGTGCGGCATAATCCGGCTATGGACGCCTCGCCGTCGCGGGGGCGAAACGGCGGGGGAAAGCGTCTCGACAAGCGAGACGCCCATGCCACGGGAATCTCAGACAAGTCACATGCTCGTCATCATGCAATCGGCAAGGCTTATTAGCCGCCGGGAGAACGCCACTTGTCCATTTCCACAACGCTTTCCGGAAGCCAGTTCCATTCGATCTCCTCGTACACGAAGCTGACCTGCTCCATATGACGATACGTCTCGTTCTGGGGCAGAAAGCTCATCGGCATGTACGGGCGAATGTCCACGATACGCCCATTGCGCAGCGTGATCGTGTAGTACTTCTTCTCCTCGCGGGTATCCGGATCGATGCGGTAGAAGTCCAGAATGATTTCTTTGAGGTTCTGGCCTGTGCACAATGCCTTGTGGAAACCGGGCGTAGCCTTGTCGATCAGCTTCACCACCCGCATTGGGCTGTGCACGCGAACACCGCTCGCCGAACCGGTGGTCGGTTCCACCGGCTGATGAACGTGGTGTTCGACTTCAAACACGTCACTGGTGTCTGTACGGCCTTCCTTCTCCGACGAGCCGGGATACTCAGCTACCTTCAAATTACACGGAGTTGGCATAGGGGATACTCCTTTCTAGGAATCTGTTGCAAAAAACGCTACTCACAAAACAGCAGCCCCAACACAAGACCGCTGCACCAAAACTGCCCTGGTTCAAACCCCTACCGGTTTGTGACGGCGGACCCTTCCATTTAGACCATCGGGCACACCGCTCGTTAGTCCGGGTGGCATGGCCCACGCTTGCGTGGCCATGATGGGCCGCCCATTCGTTGACTACGCCGGTGGCGGATCAAACTGCCCCACCATCGACAACTCGATCTCCACACCCTTAAGGCGGAAGTGCGGGATCATCTGAATCTCAGACTTATACATCCCGGGTTTGCCCGGGACCGGCTCGGCGGTGATCTGAATCTGTTTCAACGGGAACTTGGCAGCCAGACGATCGTCCAATGTCCCCTGGCGGCAATACTGCTTAAGCCAGTCGTTGATCTCGTTGACCATCTTCTCGCCGTCCATCACCCGCCCCATGTTCTCACGCCAGATCACCTTCAGGTAGTGAGCAATGCGGCAGGAGATCATCAGGTAGGGCAGCGACATGCCCAACCGAGCACGAGTCTCGTCTTCCTTGCCCTCAGCCGTATCCGGGAATTTGGCCACCCGTTTGGCCGACGGGGCGTCGAAGAAGGCAGCGTTATCACTACCCTTGCGCATCACCAGCGGGATGAACCCGAAGTTGCACAGGTCAACGTCCATATCCTCGGAGATCAGCGTCTCGGTCGGAATCTTGGTTTGATACTGACCGGTCGCCTCATACTGGTGCAGCGGAAGGTTGGGCACCGTCCCACCGCTGTTGGGGCCTACGATCGCGTTGTACCACCCGTTATTGGCAAAGCTCTCGGTCATCCGGCCAGCCAGGGCAAACGATGCGTTGCCCCACAGGTAACGGTCGTGAGTCTCGGTGCGAACGTCTTCTTCAAAGGTGAAGTCTTTGACGTCCTGGTCCTCGACCGTATACGGCTTGCGAAGCAGGAAACGCGGCATCGCCAGCCCGATGTACCGTGCATCGTCGCTCTCGCGGAACGCATTCCACTTGGTGTATTGCGGCTGGTCGAATATCTCGTACATCTCCGCCATTCGCGGCAGGCCGGTGAACGACTCCTCCTTCTTGCCGAACATCTTGGGGCTGACACTGCCCATGAACGGGCACTTGGCCACCGCCGCCACACGTGCAATCTCAGACAGCAGCTCTATCTCCGGATTACGCTGGTCGAAAGCAAAGTTCGACACCATCATCCCGTAAGGGTTGCCGCCGAATGTGTTGTACTGGTCACGATAGACCGTCTTGAACAGACCGGACTTCTGCCAGTCCTTGCAGTCCTGGAAGTCCTCCAGCAAGTCATCCTTCGAGGTATTGAGCACCTCGATCCGAATGTTCTGGCGGAACTCGGTGTTGTCCACCAGATACCACAAACTCCGCCATGACGACTCCAGCTTCTGGAACTCATCATGGTGCAGCACCGCGTTGACCTGCGCACTGATCTGCTGGTCGATCTCCGCGATGAAATCGTCCACCACCTGCTTGTTGATGGTCAGCCTGCCGATATCCAGGCCCGAAGCCTTCTGCACGATCCCCGCGATCCCCTTGCGGTATAGATCGCGGTATTCGTTGTCCAGGTCCCAACTGTCGATCAGGGAATCGACCGCATTGGTTTCCGCGGCGGCTTCTGCCGCCTCTGCCTGTTGAGGTTGTTCTGCCATAGTCTCGTACTCCGTTCGATGCGGGGAACCGCGTTGACCCGAGGTTCACCGGTTAATTATTACTCTGCGGGCTTCTCCGCCGATTCCTCGGAACTCTCACCGGCATCAGCCTCACCGCCCGAACCGGCTTCCGGCGTCGAAATCATCTCCAGAATCTTGTCGCGGACCTCGGGGTCCTTGATCGCGTTGAGCAAGTCTTGCTGGGCGGCTTTGTCGCCCATCTTCGGGCGCAGCGCCTTCATCGCATCGCGCAGCTCAAGCAGGCTCTTCAACTCCGGAACCTGCCGGGCGATGGACTCGGGGCGGAAATCATTCAACGTGCCGAAATTCAGCGACACCGGCAATTCGCCCTCGCCACCGGAAATCCGGTCCTCCACGCTCAGGTCCAGCGAAAGGTTAAAACTCTGCATCACCGCATCGAAGTTGGACTTGTTCACGTCCAGCGGAACCCGCTCCTCGATCGGGCGCTTGTCGTCCTTGAGCGTATAATCGCCCATCACCAATAGACGGAACGGAAGTTCCGGCTCCGCACCCCCCCGCAGGCGATCCGAGATCGCGATGTTAACCCGCGACTCGCGAGCTTTCGACGCTTGCTTGGCCATTTAACAGACTCCTTTATATTTACAGCTTCTCACAGCTTGCAGCCCCGCGGCATCACTTGCCAGACGGCTCAGCAGCCAGGGCAGCCAACGGATCCAATTGACACAACCACGCGAATGAATCGCGGACCTTCTCCAACGTCTCGGGCGCCGGTGATTTCTCCGAAGCCATCACCATCTTGCGACAACGATACAACGTCGCAGCCGCATCCACCGCCAGAGACGGTTCCCACTCCCGAACCCCAAAATGCTTGACCTCTTCGTAGCACTCTTCCAGCAACGGGCCGGCCAGTTGCGGGCGCTGGGCGTCAAAGCACAACTGCGCAATACGCAACCGCCACAAAAAACGATCACGACGCTGCGTGGAAGTGGACAACCCTTCCTGAAGAACCTTAAGCCCGTCCTTCAACTTACCCGAAGCAGCCAGCTTCTTCGCCTGATCCGACGCTTCCGCAAGTCTGCCGTTGTCGGTGCCGGCAGAACCACCGCCTCCACCGCCCTCAACGGCGGTCTCCGATTCGATCCACATCTTGGTCTCACCGCTACATAGCGGTGTGCCGTTGCGGAACTTCAACTCGAACAAGCTATCGCCCAACCGCCGCACCAGAGCACCGGTCAGCCCTATGATGGCTTGCTCCGCTTTCTCATACGGAGACCCCAAACCACGCATCGCCGAACACACGTACCGCTGGAGATCGAGCCACAGCGGGTCGTTCGAGCGAAACGCCGCCTCGGCGTTCTTCAGCAGGTTCTCCCACAACCCCTTGCCGAACTGATGCGTCAGCGTATCCATCACCGAAGCCTCGGGAGGCTCGATCTTGAACTTCGCATCGTCCGACGCAGGCAGTGATATCTTCGACCACTTGACAACACGCATCAGGGCATAAGGGATCGGGTCGGTGGGGTCGGCTTTGCGGAGGAACGAGGCGGCGGTATACACCGCGTTAACTGCCCCACTCTTGTCCGCAACCTCGCCGGCACTAAAAGCCTCCCCTGCCGGCACCGGCGCTCCCGCCGGTGAAGCTCCCCCAACGGGTGGCACCGGCGTCCCCGCCGGTGAAGCCGCCGGTGAAGCCGCCTCTTCAACAGGCTTGGGGCGCTGGGACGCCAGCTCCTTAATCTTCCGCGTGAATTTGAGAACGTCTGGAGGATCGTCCGGCATCTTCTCCGTCAACGCCGTCTTGATTGCATCGATCCGCGAGACGCAAAGATCAATCGCATCGAAATCATCAGGCCCGGGCGGGGTTTCGCCGAACCATCCACCCTCGCCGAACCGATCCGGCAGAGACTCGATCCGCGCCTTGCGACGACGCGGGCGCGTGGGATACAGATCATCCCAGAACGTCGTCACCAACCCCTCGATCAATCCCAGCCCCGCCGCCAAACCCGGATACCCATGACGCTTGAACAACGCCAGCCCAAACGCGGCAGCCACCTCCACATCC
>JAGLWJ010000376.1 GCA_023133475.1 Phycisphaerae bacterium
AACGAGGCGTCTGCGGATCCGAGCCTGGAGCGCATGATTTCCATCGCCCCTTGGTAGCGGCTGGAGACCGCGTCAAGGGTTTGCGTGAGGGTTTGCCCTCTTGCCTCTTGCCTCTTGCCTCTTGCCTCGATGCAGGTGAGGTAAGTGATGGCAGCACCGTCAAAAACGTTGAAGAGGCGAAGCTCCGGAAGGGTTGACGTCCAACGAGTGTGTGATGCGTTGGGGAAACTCGCCCCGCTGGAACTCGCCCAGAGTTGGGATAATGTCGGGTTGCTGGCTGGTGACACGACGGCGAAGGTCGAGCGTGTCATGTTGTGCATCGACCTGATGCCGGAAGTGGTGGAGGAAGCGGTGTCTGCCAAGGTGCAGATGGTGATGGCCTACCACCCGCCGATATTTAAGCCGGTGTCGCGGCTGATCTGGCCTGCGGCGGTGCCGGAGGCTGCGGTCCAGCGCTGCATTGCCGGCGGTATTGCGGTCTATTCGACGCACACGGCTTTGGATGCGGCAGACGGCGGCACCAACGACTGTCTGGCCCAACTCTGCGGGATCAAGGAAACTCTGCCGCTGGAGTACGCCGAGGTAGGCCCCTTGGAATACAAGGTCGTGGTTTTCGTGCCCGGTGCCGAGGCCGAGCGGGTGGCGGAGGCGATGTTTGCCGCCGGGGCTGGTGGTATCGGGGATTATCAAAAGTGCAGCTTCCGCACACCCGGCACCGGCACCTTCTTCGGCACCAAGTCAGCCAAACCCACCATAGGGCAGCCTGGGCGCTTGGAACAGGTCGATGAAATTCGTCTGGAGATGGTATGCCCAGCCAAGTGTCTGTCGGCAGTGGTCGATGCCATGACCTGTGCTCATTCGTATGAGGAACCGGCATTTGACATTCACCCCCGCAAGAATCCACCGGTAGGTGGTATTGGGCGTATCGGTCGGCTGCCCAAGCCGATGGCGTTGGCAGCGTTGACTCGCAAGCTCAAGCGTGCCACGGGGGCAGGCTGCATCTCCATGGTGGGCGATCCGCAGCGTAAGGTGGAGCGGGCAGTGGTGGTGGTTGGGGCAGCCGGTTCATTGCCTTTCAAAACCGCACTCGGGCGGCACGATGTTGTTATCACCGGCGAGATTCGCCATCACGACGCTTTGGCGATTCGGCGGCGGGACTGTTCCGCCATAGCCATGTCGCACTGGTCGAGTGAGCGAATGGCGTTGGACCCCTTGGCGGCCAGACTGCGTGCCCTACTGCCGGGCGTGGACGTAATGCTAAGCGAAAAAGACGCCGAACCGTTCCAACGCGCATAACTCCCCCCCTACTGCGACCGCTGGTAAACAATGATGCTTCCATATTGGCTGTGCAGATGGTATTGCGGGTCGGCGGTGAATTGGGGGGCTTTCCCGGGGAGACCGGAGCTGTCCCAGGTATCGTGGCGATCGAGAATCACGAAGTCCGCCGGTTGTATACGCCCTCCCGTGTATACCCGGCGGTAATCGGTGAAGTGTGCCGCCAGTCGCTCGGTGGCCAGTATCGTGCAGTGTCGGGGGATATCCTCCCGCAAGCGTCGCACAACGGTCATCCGCGGATCGGGCCGATGGAGATACGCCGCGTCGGCGTAAGGTTCATACGCTTTACCGAGCGGCGAGAATGCGTGGAAGTAATGCCCCATGGCGGCACACACCAGCATTGCCACCGCCGCCGCTGAGGGGTTCGAGTGACCGCAAACCCACTTTGCCGACCGCGATGGTTTTCTTGCCCCCTTTTCGTCAGGCCTGAAGGTGGCAATTGCCGCAAAGAACAGCACGGGCAAAACCGTGGCATGGTGCCAGAACTTGATGCTCAACCAGTCGGGGTTCTTAAGCAGTAGAATCATTATCAACGTGGGCAGCGCAGCGATGGATATCCGCCACCCCCGAAGCGGCAACAGCCCCATCGAAGCCGGCAACAGCAACAAGAAATAGAGCACCTCCCAGCGCAGGAAACGCCCGAAGAAAACATCCGGCTGAGTGAACGGAGCGCTAAGCAGATCACCGATTCCACCACCAAGCTCCCCAAAGAGCGTGAACCGTTCATAGCGCCCCTCCGCCGCAAAGTGTGGGATGAGAACCTGCGTGCACAGCATCAGATACGCCACCGACCCGACCATAATAACAATCCCCAGCCGGCGGCGGGCGGTGAACAGAACCAGATATGCGCCCCATCCAAGAGTTAAGGCTGTGGTGGTTTCCTTGCACAGCAGAACGAGGATTACCATGACACAGGAGAGACGCCAGTGCCCGGTGACCGCTGCCGCGATCATGACACCCAACAAGGGCATGGCGAAGTATATCCACTGAAACCCATAGGTTCCGGAATACACCAGCCGGCTTTGCGAGGGCAGCAGCAACCAGGCTACTGCCACCATCCAACCCAGCATCGCCGATCCGGTCAGCCGGCGCACCAGGCAATAAGCCGGCAGAGCGACAACGTGAACCAGCAAAGCCCCGCAAACCATCAGATACACCGGTGAAGGCCAGAGGGCATAGCCGGGAACCAACACGTACAGAAGCGGGACGAAATGCCACCCCAACCGCACATTATCAAAGCTGTCCGAGCGAAGCCCGCGGCCTGCCAGGCAGTTCTTCAACTCTTCGGCGAAATGCCCGAAGTCGGCGTGGCCTAGCATGAAGTGCTCAAAGAAGTTGATCTGCAAGCGGGTGTGGACTGCGGTCAGCAGCATGATCAGCAGGATAATCGACCCCAGGGCCGCCCCATGCCCCCAAGGGCGCCGCGTTCCCGCCGGCAGGTAAAGGGCTGCACGAAACGCTGCCCAACCAGCCGACAAGACCATCACAACACTGAACACAAACGGAATCGACCAGCCGACAACCCGACAAAGCACAACCGGCATGGCAAAAGCCAAAGGCCACAGACATGAGCCAGCCAGAACCCATCGCCGGCGTCCCCGCCGCCCGCTCAGACCCGGCCCCAATACCGCCAGCCCCACAATCGCGCCGAACACCAGACAGGCAAAAAGCAGCGCCGGCAGGTGAATGGGATCATCCGTCCGCACCACCTTATAGCTGACGACATTGAACTGCACCCCTTGGACCGCCCCCAAAGCCAGGGCATAGATCACCACGCCCAACACGCCCATCCAGGCTGCGATGGCGGAGGGTGGCGGTTTGTCGTCTGAGTGCATACACCGATCCTCGGGGCCGTTTTGCATCAACAGCGTTGTAACCAATGTCGCAAGCCAGCACCAGTGGGTGCCCCATCCCGTTTCGCCGGTCCGGAGGACCGGCGAACGGGGTGGGGGACGGATGACCGCTCCCTTACGGTCGCGGTACTGATCGGGCGGTACTGATTGGTTTGAGTCAGTCCCCCACCCCGTCCGG
>JAGLWJ010000377.1 GCA_023133475.1 Phycisphaerae bacterium
CGCTTTGGGAGTTTGCCGTCTTTGTGGACGATCCGGTGGTATGGAATCTTTGTCGCGGGGTATTCCTTACCCAGTTTGAAGCAAGCCCGCCCCACGTCCCTGGCCCTCAAGCCGAGTCGTTGACCTACGCTAGCGTATGAGGCAATACAGCCCTCCGGTATCAGAGGAGGGCAATCACACAGGGCCTTCTTAACCTTCTCTACGATCCGTTCGCTGCGATCAAGAACCATCGTCAACTCCGGGTTAAGTCCATCGCGGCAGCAAGCACCTGGTGTAGGAACTCCTTCATGGCCGGTGTGCCGCGACGCTCGATATCTCGTATTAGGACTAATAGTTTCTGGGCTTCCTGAGGCGCCACAACAGATTCAGGAAGGAACAGCTCGTAATACTCTACGCCCAGTGCCTTGGCAATCCGCTCGATAGCGTCGAACGACGGCACCTTGACTCCCCGCTCCACCGCCCCAACATGTTTGTAGTCGATGTTAGCGGCGCGACCTAAATTCTCCTGGGTCATCCGTTTGGCCTTGCGGAGGAGCCGCAAGCGACGCCCGAATACGGTTGCCAACGGTTCCATTTTCTTCTCCCGTGCCATGACACCTTATAGTAGGCTGCATAAGCGGGGACGAAACCGTCTGGTGGGCGGTATTCACCCTGTACAGGCAGTCCAGTAGACTGTATCCTCCTGCCGGGAGATGCCTGTTGGACTACATTGGAGTTGATCTGGCCTGTTCTGCTCAGAGTCGAAACCCTTCGGCGGTGGCGTTCCTGGACCCCCAAGGATGTCTGCAGGAGACGCCGCGGCACTTCAAACAGACCAAGGAACTTGTTGAGGTGCTTTCGCGATACGACTCTGACGAACTCATCATCGCGGTTGATGCGCCACGATCCGTGCCAGACTGGTCCGCAGAGAACTACGCCTACCGCAGCTGCGAGAGAGGGATCAAGACAGTTGATCCTGGCGCTGGAACGTTCTCAGGAGCAGCCGCTCTCTTCATCCGCTGGTACGAGATCGAGACTAAGTACTTCCAGAACGTCAAGGTGATTGAGACCTACCCCCGTGTAGTCTGGAAGCAACTAGGCCTGCCGGATAAGCCCAAGGAGTTCCGCAAGTATCGGCAGGAGGTCTGGGCTGCCATCGAGGAGAAGACGGGGATCTGTTGCACTGGACTAACCAGCGGTCACCAAATCGATGCGATCCTTTGTGCCTATACGGCCTTCTGCTATGCCACGGGTAGAGCCGAGGGGTTCGGCGAACCAGGGGAAGGGCTGATCTTCGTCCCGGCGGTGGGGGATCAGTGCGCCCTGCCTGAAGGTGCTGAACGGATCGACGAGCGATTCCGACGGTTTCCTTCGATGGGATCGGCGCCTACGCCTGCGGCAGGTTAGCGTCAAAGGAGTGTTCCGCTGCAGAAAATTCCGCTGCTGGCAGTTCTGTGGTCTGATGGCACTTGACTCTCTAATGCGAAAGGAGTTCCGACATGCGTGGTTATCCGCGATTCATCCTGGTGTTTTCCTTGATTGTCGGGGTGTTACTGTTGGCTTTATTTGTCTTCGATGCCATGGTGACAGATTCTGCCAAGAATGACCCTGAACCGGGTTTGCGACAAGACGAATACGAGACCCCAAAGCGAGGCTTCGACAGGGCCTTCCGGGAGAAGTACGGCTTGGATCCGATCTGGTCGGACATTTTGATAGGGGGCGTCATAATTAGCGGCCTGTTCGTGCTCTCCAGCATCCTTTACTTCGCGCTTCGGCCTAAGCGGCGGCGTCCTCTCCCCCGGCGGCCCTACCGACGGTGACATATATCTGTTGCGGGTTGGGCTCCGGCGCGTTCTAATGTCAGAGTGCAGGGACCGAGACTGCACCATGTCAAGGCAGCCGGTCGATTTTGCGGTAACCAAACGAGGAGTAATGGCTATGAAGCGAATTGTAGTCGTTCTTAGCGTGATCCTGTTGGCCGGATGGTGTCTGGCCGCGTTCCCAGTAGTCGACCAGGGCGACGTTCAGCCCAACGACAACCGTCTGAAGGGCCCCATCGACGAGTCAAAGCAGGGAGAGCTGACCCTCGCCAGCTTCAACATCCGCAACCTCGCAGCCCGGAAGCGGTGCCTGAAGGACTTCGAGGTACTGGCGGACCTGGTGGACGAGGCCGATGTCGTGATGATTCAGGAGGCTGGCATGGGCATCTACGACAACGATCCCAACGTTAGCAAGGCCGAGGCCAAGCGCATGAAGGCGGTCGTAGCCCTGTTGCAGATCAACCTCGGCGACGGCTGGACGGTGCTGTTGGCACCGACACCCTCAGGCAGCGGACTCGGGGCCGAGACGGTGATCCTGGCCCACCGCAAGAGCGGGAAGGGCTACACGATGTCAGCGGCGTGGGACGGCTACGCCGACCTGGGCGACAAGCGGGACATGGGCGTGTTCAAGCTGACGCTCACCAAGGACGACCAGACGAAGGAGATGCTTCTCGGCTCGGTTCACCTGACGCCCGAGGACCCCGACCGCGGGCAGCAGATGATTAAGGTGGCCGACTGGCTGGTCGCCCGCAAGCAGCAACTCGCGGTCGTCATGGGTGACTTCAACTGGGGGTACAAGAAGACCGCCGGCGTGCAGAACTACCTCGGGGAGGAGAAGGTCAAGCAGCACCATGCGGACGGCGACCTGTTCCAGATCTTTCACTCCCTGTCCTACCTGGGCAAGGCCACGGAGGGCAAGCTGCGGACGAACATGGGCTTCCGCAAGGGAGGCTACTTCTACGACCAGTTCCTTACGACGCCTCCCCTGGCCAGCAAGATGGCCGACAGCGGCAAGCTGCTAAAGGACTGCGGCATGATCGCCTTCGGCACCAAGCACGCGCACATGAAGAAGGCTGTCAAGCATTCAGAGAAGAAGCGCGGCTACGGGCTGAAGCAGTTCCTGAAGCACGCCGGGCTCCAGCCCGATGCTGAAGCCGAGGGCAACGGGCCGTACGTCAAGGCAACGGAGGATATCAGCAAACAGGCGCACGGGGACGCGACCCTCGTCCTCTCGGACCATCGGGTCATCTGGATGCAGCTGAAGATGTGGTAGGCTAGTCGGCAGTGGTTCTGAAGATCGTAGCAGCTTTGGGTGAGGATGCGGCCATGAACGCCGAATTTCACTACTGGATCACAGGGATCATAGCCCAGGCGGCGGGGTTCAGCGACGACGAGGCTGGCACCATCGCATACGCCTCCCAGTATGTGGACGACAACGACATCAGCTACAGCGTCGAGGGAGGCGACAAGCCGTACGTGAACTTCATCAGCCAGACGTTGAACATCCTCAAGCCCAAGCGGGAACGGATGCGGATCTATCCCATCTTCCACTTCGTCCCAGGCGACGCGCTGGCGCCCTCGGCCAGGCGGCACGACGGCAAGATGCACGTGCTGAACACCACTCCCAATAGCGAGCTGGTGCAGGCGTTCATGGACGCGGCCTTCCGGGCGAAGGAGGACAACCGCCCGTATCGCATCGGCATCGCCACCCATGCATACGTGGACTCCTGGGCTCACCAGAACTTCGTGGGCTGGTTGGACAGCTTCAACAAGCTCGGCACCAACCTCATACCGAACATCGGCCACGCCGACGCTACGACGGAACCCGACCGCGTCAACCACCGGTGGCCGGACGAGCGCCTGGTGGATCCAGGCGTGGTGAACAACGACCGGTTCCTAGCCGCAGCCCAGTGCCTATTCGAGTGGTACAGCGCGTACCTGGATGCGCGGGGGCGGGCGTGCCCCGACCGACCACCATGGGATCAGCTCCAGGTGGACTTGGCCAGCGCCATGTCCGAGGACACCGAGCAGAATCGCATCGTGGCGTATAGGCGGCTTGCGCCGTGGCTTAGTGATTACTGTGATGCCCGGTGGTTTGACGCCTCCATCGGGACAGAGGTTCGCGGTCTTAAGGACAGCCACG
This sequence comes from Phycisphaerae bacterium, assembly GCA_023133475.1. Taxonomy (GTDB): domain Bacteria; phylum Planctomycetota; class Phycisphaerae; order UBA1845; family UBA1845; genus JAAEQG01. The sequence goes on from JAGLWJ010000377.1 coordinate 3,943, forward strand.
GGACACTGGGCTCCTTAGTTGCCTTCTTCGTGGACAAGCTCGGGCGGTGGGCTAGGGACCGATTGCGGGACCGGTACTACTGGCACGATCCCGCCAGCAGAACATCCACCGACTGGTATCAGTTCCAGCGGGCGGTCAAGGCCCACGAGCGGCTGGGCATCAGGAAGCTGGACCCGATCTTCACGCAGCTTGGCGTCCAGATTAGCCAGAGGTAAATGATTAGCTCCGCTACGTCGCAGATTGCGATGATTGCAGGTCGCGCGGGACATTGGGCAAGCGGCCCGGGCGTAGCGGACATTCCCAAGGGTCACTGCGTTGCGATCAGTTGGATTACGACGCCCTCTATTGGACATCCCTAGCCAATTCATTCTCGAGTGGTCCTTTGAAAATACTCCGATGCGGGTAGCTAAAGCAGCAGGCCGACCGGCAGACTGAGGAAACCCCTCTTCTCCTTTGGTCGGCTGACGCTTGCGGCCTCTCGCCGACTAAGCCGGATGCCATGCCTCAAACCATCGCTTGCCCTGCGAGGGCCAGAAGTCCATGACCTCTCCCAGTTCATCATCAGTGCCATAGTGGTCCACAAACACATTGCGAAACTGGGCATTGCTACAGAGAAATTCACAACGCCCGCCTTCGTACAGGACATCCTGCCAGAACTTGCGCCAGTCCATGAAGGCGGGTACGACGAACCGCATCGCGTGGAAAGCGTGAACTAGTTCGTG
>JAGLWJ010000378.1 GCA_023133475.1 Phycisphaerae bacterium
TCGGACAGTTCCTGCTTGACCCGTGTACAGACCTCTTCGGCGGTGGTGGTGGTGTTTTCCGCCAGATCGGTCAATTTCTGCTTGATCTGTGTCAGGTTCTCCCGGGCTGTGGAGGTTGTGCCCTCTTCCAGCTCGGACAGTTCCTGCTTGACCCGTGCAAAGGCTTCTTCGACGGTGGTGGTGTTTTGGGCCAGATCGGTTAGTTGCTGCTTGATGCGGGCAAGGTTCTCTTCAGCCGTCGTGTTGGTGTCGCGGTAGCGGCGTTCGATGTCGGCGGCCAGTTCCTCTGATCCGGCATTCAACTCGTGTAGCATCTTGCATTGGTTTGTGGCAGAAGTCACCAGATCGGTAAGCTGTTGGGCGGTCTGGCCGGCGTTGTCGCCTTGGGTTTTGAGGTTTTTGGCCAGTGTTTTGGCTTCTTCGATGATGTCAGCCAGAATCCGCTGGTGGCGGGACATGGAAGCCTCACCAAACTTTATGAGAGAGTTGGAGTCCTCGCACAGCTTTCGGCTGGTTGCTTCGGCGGTCTCGGCGGTTTTAGAGGCCTGCGTGCAGCGTGCTTCGAGGTCGGCGACGAGCGCCTCAGCCTTCGCCATGACACCGGACAGCTCAGCCTTGTTGCCATCCGCTGCTTCGCCGGCCTGGGACAACCTCTTCTCCAGGTTGGCGGTTTGGTGAAACTGATCCGTGAGCTGATCGGTTCTTTCCCGGGTCGCTTCGCGGATATTGGTAAGATTCTCGAAAACGGTTTCAGCCTGGGTGTGAACCTTGCTCAGCGATTGGCGAACGTTGTCGGCCTCTGTCGCCTGCTGCTTCAGCACGCCACGGGTTTCGTCCGCCCGGGCCAGCATCGTGGACATCTCGGTGGCGGCGGTCTTGCCGGCGTTCAACGTTTGGCGAGTGGTGTCAACCGCCCGGGTCAGCTTCTGCTCGAGTTCCCCGGCGGTGTGCAGTTGGTTCGAGAGTTGATCGGTTTGGCGATCGGCTGCCTCTTTGGACTTGGCAAGGCTCTTGGTGATGCCCCCAACCTCATCGAGCAAAGAGGCCAGCGCACTCTGCCGACGGGCCAGGGCTTCTTCGCCGCGTTGAACGGTTGCGGCGGCTTCTCTATTAAGTTTCTTTACTATCTCCTGGGCAAGGGATGCGTCGCCTATCTGTTGCTTGAGCGAACCGGAAACCTCCTCCGCCTTGCCGAGGACCGCCGAAACCTCGTCGCACACATGCCCGAGTTGCCTGGCTCGACGCTCGGTCTCGCCCGCATCGCGGTTGAGGGTGGAACTGGTCTCGGCGCACTTCTCGATTATGCCATTGGCGCGCTCCAGTGTTTTGCTTGCTGCCTGCTCTATGGCATGATCGAATTCGCGTAGCCGCGAGCCGACAAACTTGCCCACCTTTTTGCGGATGGCCTCTCCTGTGGAGTGGAGTCGAGTCTGCGCGGACCTGTGTGTTTGCTCCAGTTCCTCTGAAACGCGGGTGGCCCGTTTTATTTGCTCGTTCAGTTTCTCATCGCAATCGTCCAGCAACTTGCGAAGTTTTTCGGTTTGTCGGGAGGCGGCATTTTGGGACTGGTCGGTTTCCTGCTTCACTTGCTCGACACAGGCTTGCAGTTGGCTCTGAAGCGAGTTGCCCGCGTCCAGCCCGCCAAGCAGCTCTTTGATTTTGCCCTGTGCGTTCTCGCCTTCACCAACCATGCGGTCGGCGGCCTCAGAGAGCTTTTGCTCCAGCGTTTCCGCCCGCTTGCAAGCGTCTTCGACCTTGCGCAGGGAGCCCTCTGCCGCCTCCGCCACCGAAGCCGCCAGAGTATCAAACCCGTCGAGCGTTTGAGTAATGCTCTCGATATATTGGGGTGCCTGGCTTAGCAGGCCCTCCAGCCGATCCGCCAACTCCGCCGTCCGTTGGTAAGACTCGGGGTCCGCGAAGGCACACGGGTCAGAGATACCGAGGGGCACCTGACCCGAAGGCGGGTCCGGCGGATGTTTATCGTCCGGTTCGGAGCACGTCAGATCCTCTTGGACATACCGGTCGGATGGGTCATACGTCATGATAGAGCTCTACTTACAGCTAATAGGCCTGGAGACGCCGTCGTGGTGACTCCCACATGCTCGACCGCATGTTCACTCGGCGTGCCAAGGCCACAGTCATCCCGTGGTGTAATATCGGAGCACTGCCACGGAGGGTTTACTTATCGGGCGAAAAACGCCGAAATGAACCTGAAATCGGAGAATCCCCCGTAGGGTGGGGGCAAAGGCAACCGTTCATATCATAGCTATCATATTAAAGTTTACGGCTCACCCGCTTGAACCACAAATACTCCAATGCCCTTGAGTTTTTTGATCAGGGTGGTTTTGGACTTGTGGTCCGCCAGTTGAAAGACGGTCTGGCTGATGGGGGTGATCTTCTGCCCGCCGGCTGCCATCACGCGAGTGGCGGTCTTGGCATCCGGGCAGCGAATCAAAGTCACCGGGTACATCTTGATGTGTTTGCACTGGCTGAACCAGCTCTTGATTTCGTGTTCGACGTTGCCGGGGAGGGCTTTGGCGGAAACCTCTCGGAGACTATTGAGCACTTGTGCGACAGGCATTCCACTACCCGCGGCGGCGAAAATCGACTTCCTGGTGATCTTGAACAGACAACCTGTGCCCTTGCTCAGACGCTCGGAGAAACGAGCGATAGCCACTTCAGCCAACGGCGAGGGTGATAGGAACACGACTTCGAAATTGGGTTGCACCACAATTTGACCTTGCAGTTCGTGGTGGTGGCCGTAGTCAAAATCCCCTGCCAAGCTAAAGAGGTAGCGCCCGATGTCGGTAAGGGCTATGCACGCCGATTTTTCCTTCCCCACGACCCCAAGCTGGAGGCACCCGAGAGGCAGCAAGCGGTGACGAAAGAAGTTCACCAGGAATTGGCTCCAGAGGTCTTCCGTGTCCTCCTCGGTCGCATGTTGCCACGACCAGTTAAGCCTGATTTCCATGCGGTTCCCACTCTGAACGTCTTTGAGCAATGGATTAGGCTGCTGCGCCTGGTATTCGACAAACTTCGTGAGCGACACAAACTGCCGGTGGGCAAGAGAGGCATACGTTCGAGTCAAAGCGGCGGAAAGGCTCATGTTATCGTTGGGGTTGATCTTCCAACTTATCGTTTGTGGCAGAAATAGGGGGCGCGGCGTGCCATCAGAGCAATAGTACTGCTCATCATCAACTTGATTGGGTGGTGGTTGGCATCCCTTGGGCTTGGGTGATTTGGTGGGCTTGATCTGGTCGAGGATGTATTTCAGCCGATCCTTGCCGGACATTCCCAACCAAGACTTTGATTCAGGGGCTGATTCAATCCGCAGGTTCCTGCCGGCTGTCCCCGCAGTCCGGATGAAGTGTAAGTCTCTGAGGAAATTCAACGCGGCATCAAGACGGCAGCTTGTGGAGCAACCAGCGATTGTTGTGCCCCATTCAGGCACGGTCATCAGGGACGACTCCAGTTCCTTCCGCGCTTTGGCGAACAGCTCCTTGTCGTCGCTGCGGAGGCGGAGCGTCTGAGCCGTCGCGGCAATCAGCACGGTGGTCATGTCCTCCATCAGAAACGCACCGTGGAAGGTCTGATCCGGCGTGACATTTTCCGGTCGTGGAGGTTTTGGCCTGTGCAGCCGCTGCGTGATGGTCGGCCAAAGAGTAAGCACGGGTGTCATGTCATCCCAGCGCATGGCTGGGAACAATAGCAGATGCCGCAGGCCCGCGAAGATCGCCGTCGCCAGAAGCGGCAAGGGAAGACGCGGAAACTGATCCGGCAGCTCTCTGAACGGCACCGGGCTGATCCATGTCATGGATTGCCTGATGACCATTTGGGCAGCCTCGAAAGCATCATCTTTATCGAATATCAGCTTCCTGGTGCGGTGGTATGGCCCCCGGCCATGGTAATCCTCTTGGCGCTGCTTTTCCCATACGCGGGCGTCCTTGACGCTCTCCAACGCCAGGAAATTGTTCAACCATCCCACCGACATCGCATGCCGGGACAGGATCTGGTCATTCGCGTAGGAGTACCGCCAGTTCGGGCACAAAGCGCTTCGCTGGGCGGAGGTGAAGTGGTCTTCAAGATACCTGCAGAACGCCCTGCTGGTGGAATCGTCCAGAATGTCATGGCGGCACATGGCTCGAATGATACTGGCGAAGGACTGACAATCCGGGCGCAACTTGGTGGTTCCGCTGTTGGTGCAAGGGAACACGAACCCTGATTCCACCAGCCGCGACACATCGTCACCGAAGACGTGCACTTTCACCGGCTTTTTGGGTTTCATCTCCGCGAAGGCCCGGCGAGTGCCCGGCGACAGCCGATCCCAGGTGGGCATGCGTTTGAAGAAATCGGGCCAATCGATATCGTTATCGAAGAGCTTCATGTCTGACTCAATAGGCTTGCCGTGCGTGCCGGGCTATCGTCGGCGTCGAGGATGTGGTACGCGTAGCCCTGCTCGCACAGGAACAACTGTCGTTTAAGGGCAAAATCGTGTTCGACCGTGTCACGGGTGGTCAGGGTGTAGAAGTGGGCCTGGTTGGCGCCGGGCTTGGGGCGGAGCAACCGCCCGAGGCGTTGAGCCTCCTCCTGCCGTGAGCCGAAGGTGCCCGAGACCTGGATGGCTACCGCCGCCTCGGGCAGGTCGATGGCAAAGTTGGCGACTTTGGAGACCACCAGAGCACGCAATCGGCCGGCGCGAAACTCGTTGTACAGCTCCTCACGCTGGGCATTGGAGGTCTTGCCCGTGAGCACCGGCACCTGCAACTCATCGGCGATGTCCCGGAGATGATCGACATACGTGCCGATAATGAGAGTCTGCTCGTCGGGGTGGTGAGCCAGAATCTGCCGCAGCACCGGCAACTTGGCGGGGTTCTCCGAGGCGAAGCGGAACTTTCTGCGCGGCTCGGTCACCGCGTATTCCATCCGCATCTTCTTGGGCAGAGGGACGCGGACCTCGGTGCACACCGCGGTGGCGATCCATCCCTGGCCTTCCATCACCTTCCAGGGCACGTCGAACTTCTTGGGGCCGATGAGGGCGAAGACGTCATCCTCACGCCCGTCTTCGCGCACCAGGGTGGCGGTGAGGCCCAGGCGCCGGCGGGCTTGAATGCTCGCCGTATACTGGAACACCGGAGCCGGCAACAGGTGCACCTCATCGTAGATGATCAAACCCCAGTCCCGACCGTCGAACAGGCCAAAGTGGAGGAACTCGTCCTCCCTGCTCCTGCGATACGTAAGAATCTGGTACGTGGAAACGGTGACCGGGCGGATCTCCTTAGCCTGCCCGGTGTACTCGCCCACCTGGTCGGGGCGGAGGGTGGTTTTATCGAGAATCTCACGGATCCACTGGTGGACCGCCGTGGTGTTGGTGACCAGGATCAACGTCGAGGTGGAGATTCGGGCCATCACCCCCATCCCCACAATCGTCTTGCCTGCCCCGCAAGGAAGAGTGATAACACCCGATCCGCCGGCAGCCTCCCCGCCGGCATAGAACACGTTGACCGACTCCCATTGGTAAGGACGAAGGGAAAACGACAGCCCTTGCACGGTGACATCGCGCAGAGCGACATCCAGAGCCTCGCCCTCGACATAGCCGGCTAAGTCCTCGATAGGCCAGCCGATCTTGATCAGCGCCTGCTTTAGTCGCCCTCGGTTGAGCGGCAGAACGCGAAAGCTCAAAGGCCCCTCACGCGACTCCAGATACTGGTGAGCCTCTTTGCTACGCCAGATTTCTTCAGCCAAGGGAGCATCCGTGGCGCAAAGCTGGAGGCTGTCGTCGCCGTTGGCGTGGAGCTTGAGCCGCCCGTAGCGGCTGGCGTAGTCGCGGACCTCGGTGAGCACATGGCTGGGCACGTCGTATTTGGCGTACTCGCCCAATATCGAGGCGATCTGCCCGGCGGACATTCCGGCAGCAGCGGCGTTCCACACTGATAGTGGGGTAATCTGGTAGGTGTGGATGTGCTCGGGCGATTTTACCAGCTCGGCGAAGCGTGCCAGGTGGTCACGAGCCTCCTCGTAGCGTGGGCTGTCCACCTCCACGAGAACCGTGTGGTCCCCCTGCACGATAAGCGGGTTTTGCAGATTGTAGCCCATGTACAGGTTCCATCCGTAACGCACTATCCGGTGCCAACGCTCTGCCGAGCCTACCTGATGATACCGGCAATGGCGTCGGCAGTCGAGGTCACATGCCGGGGTTCACCCGCCTTCCCAGGGCAATCACACACATCTAACCCGAATATTTTACCGCGGAGCACGGAGGGAATGGAGAATGGAGAAAATGGAAAATGCAGCGTTGGCGGCGTTGCCCAATTTCGACTTTCCTCCCCTTTATCCTCTCTCTCCTCGCTCTTCTCTGCGCTCTCTGCGTCTCTGCGTTCGTGAATTATCCGGGTTAGTAGACTGAACGGCGGGTGGAACCCGCCCTACAACCGAACCTTGGATCTTGGACTTTGGACTTTGGACTTTGGACCTTGGACTTTGGACTCGTCTACGGTTTGTGCGACAGAATCGTATGCACAACCTCGATCACACGCGACACGTCCTCGTCGGACATGCTCGAGTAAAGCGGTAGGCTGATGCAACGCCGGTAGGTGTCCTCAGCCACAGGGAAGCTGCCGGGCTGGTGGCCGACGTGGTTGCGGTAATACGGCTGAAGATGCACCGGGATGTAATGGACCTGTGGAATAATGCCGGTTTCGGTCAGCCGTTCAAAAAAACGCCGGCGATGCCCACGCCAGGCTCCGCTGAGACGCAAGACGTAGATGTGGAAGGCGGGCGTGGTATGCTCAGGCCAGGGGGGGATGTCAGCCAGCCCGCAAAAGGCTTCGTTGTAACGCGCGACAATCTCCCGTCGTCGTCGGCACCAGTCATCGAGCCGGTTCATCTGGGACAGGCCCAAGGCGGCTTGCAGATCGGTCATGCGGTAGTTGAAGCCAAGCTCGTGCATCTCGTGGTACCAAGGCCCATCGTTGCGGGTCATTCGATCGTGGTCTCTTTCGACGCCATGGCAGGCCAGCCGGCGGATGCGGCGGGCGAGATCGTCGTCATTGGTGAGCACCATACCGCCCTCACCGGAGGTGATGATCTTGACCGGATGAAAGGAGAGGGTGGCCATCTGCGCATGGGCACAACCACCGCAACGATGCGTCTCCCCTTGATACTCGTAACTGGAGCCCAGGGCATGGGCGGCGTCTTCGATCAGGGTGAACCCATAGCGTTGGGCCAACTCGTAAAGGCGTGGTAATTCGGCGGGCACACCGGCGTAGTCCACGGCGACGACCAGCTTCGGGGCTTTGCCCCTGTCGCAACGTTTGGCCAACGCGGCGACATCGAGACACAACGTCTCGGGCATAACATCCACAAAGTCCACCGCTGCCCTGGTGTGGGCGATGCAGTTGGCTGACGCCAGGAAGGTCAGCGGCGATGTGATGCCCAGGTCATCCAGCCCAGCCCCCGAAGCCAGAGCGGCAAGGTGCAGGGCGGCGGTGCCGTTGGCCACGGCGATGGCATGTTTTGCCCCACAATATTGGGCCACGCAGGCCTCGAACTCCGGAACTTTGGGGCCTTGGGTGAGCAGTGGTGACCGCAACACCGCCACCACGGCGGCGATGTCCGCTTCGTCAATCTGCTGCCGGGCATAAGGCAGCGGTGGCAATGAGGAGGTGACAGGGCTGGTAGAGGTTGTGTTCATGGGCTTATATCGGTAGTTTCGGGTTTGGGCAACCAGTAGGGCTAGGTCAAATCAACTCAACCTGGTCCGTACGGACCCACCCGGTGCCGCCGTCGGGCAGTTCGATGCGCAACCATGCACCGCGGCGTTCGATGAGGGTGAATTCGACGCCTTCGTAGAGCATCTGCTTGAACTGAGGCTCGTAGTTGGCGCTGTTGCCTTTGCGCACCACCACCTCGTTATTCACAATCACCCCCGCGACGGTCTGGGCCTGCACCCGCCACTCGACCACCGTCGAAACCCCCAGCACGATCCAGCCAATAGCCAACACCGCCGCCACCAGCCGCAACCCCACTTGACGCAAAAACGGGCGAATGATCAAAACCAACCAGAACAACACGTACAAGACTACCCCACACAAAAACCGGGTCGGCAATGGCACGCGGTAGTGCCAAAAAAACAGCGTGTGCAAAAGGGTCTTGCCGCCCGTAGCCGCAAGCTGATTGCGACGCAGGCCCCTCGCGTACTCGAGGTTCGTTTCCAACTGGGCATCGCCGGGAATCAGTTTCTCAGCCCGGCGGTAGTTGGCGATGGCCAACCCCAACTCGCCAAGCTGCAAATAGGCGTTGCCGAGGTTGTAGTGCAACCGCCCGTTCTCCACGCCTCCGTCAATGAGCGTCTCGAACCCGTCCGCCGAGGCTTGCAGCAACTCCGCCGCCCGGTCCGGCTCGGATTCGAGCAGACTCAGGCCGGAGTCGAAGTCTGCCAGAGCTTGCTCCAGGACAGCCACACGCTTGTGTTGACCAAGAGGCTCCCCTGCCCCGGCAAGCAGCGGCGACACCATAACAAGCACGACAGCCAATGTCCGGGTGGCCCACCGCTTTAGGGCTTGTCGATTTAGTCTGTAGCGTCGCCCCT